>JAFOGE010000156.1 GCA_017386965.1 Clostridia bacterium | reverse complement strand
TGCGATGCGTCAAGGAAGCGCTCCGTGGCGACGCGGTCGGTAAGATCAAAATCGGAGCGATCCACACCAAGCGTTTCGTGTCCTTCCTCCCGCAGGATGCTGCAAAGATCGTAGCCAAGCTGCCCCTGTGCGCCCGTTACCAGAATATGCAAGCGAATTCCTCCTTTTCACGATCCTTACAGGATTCCTTTTTCGATCGCACGCAGGAGCATCCGAAAAAGGGGGGATGGAAGCCGCAGAGCGATCAATTCGAAGTAGCTTGTGGCGCGGTTTAAGCGCCGCAAGAAAAAGAGCCTCCGCATTCCGTGTGTTTGTCGATTCGCGTTGGCAGCTCTTGCCTCCCCCCACAGAAGGGCCTCGCGCAGTGCGCGGGAATCGGTATAGCGGCCAAAGGCTTGGACGCGATGCAGAAATTCAGGGATCCTTTTCCGAATATAATCTTCCTTTGAGGATATCCCCGTCATCACGCCCGTTTGATTGGCTCCGTGAACACGGTAAAGCACCTGCGGATGCGGAAGATAGTCCAAAGCTCCATCGAGCGAGGCGCGAAAGGCCAGGTAATGGTCATGGAGGGCCTCGGGCGGGAAGGGAAGATAGGAGAGGGCGCGCTCCCGTTCGATCAGGATGGTGCATCCGATCGCAAAGTTTCGATAGAGCAGGTGCGAGGAAAGCCCGTAGCCGCGCCGCAGGATATGTCTTGGACGGAGCTTTCCGATGTGGGATGCGAGCATCCGTCCGCTGCTGTCGATCACCGAAACGTCCGAGCAGACGAGCAGGGGACGCAGGGGGCTTTCCAGGAGCAGAGCTACGGACCTCTGCAGCTTTTCGGGAAGCCATACGTCATCCTGATCGCAAAAGGCAACGTATGGCTCCCTTGCATCCCGAAGCAGTGTGGCGAAGGTCTTGTTTGAGCCTTGGTTGCCTTCGCTTTGGGAAAGGACGAACGGAAACGCGGTGACGTGCTTTTCGAGAAGTCCGCGCAGACGTTCCACGGAAAAAGTGGGCGATGCGTCATCACGGACGTAAAGGCAGGCGGGCAAAAGGGTTTGGGCGTTGAGCGAGTCGAGCAGAGCGGAAAGCCATTCCTCACGCGGCTCATAGACGGCCAGAAGCACCGCAACCGCAGGATGATGCAAAGCGATCCCTTCCTTCCTGTTTTCTATGACGTAGTTTTTGCAAGGAACGCTCCGTTTATACGCAGACGTAAAAAAAGGCCGATTCCGTAAGGAATCGACCTTTTGATAGAGATTACGTTTTTTTTCTTTTCAGGCATTGCATTCCTCTCGCGATCCCTTGGAGCAGAGGCTCGGCACCCAGCGCCGCGATCGGGATCAAGAGCAGCATATAGATCATACAGTATTGCGATTTCGCCTCAAAGAGCAGATGATACAGGAATCCGCCAAGAAATACGGTGGGAAAGAGGATATCGCGTGCCCTGCGCTCCCGCAGGAGCAGGAAGGCTCCGACTGCTGCCAGAGGAAGCAGAAGCTGCTGGACGTAGTTGAGATACTGCGTGACGCGGTCCTCTCCTTCTCCGCAGACCCATTCGGCAATCGGGTGCATTCCGTTTCCGTAATGCTGCCGCACCTCTGCAAGCCAGATCCCTTGGTAGGTTGGCTCGTTCCATTGGCTTGCGATCTTTTCGGAGAAGAAGGCAACAGCATATGCCGGGTCCTTTGAGAAGACCTGCAAGCGATCGCGGATCGCCTCCTCCAAAAGAGGCTTCATGGCCTCGGGATTCTTGTTTGCAGTGTAAAAATCCTGGACTACGTATTTGGATTCGTACCATCCGGGTGCAATATAGGAGTCGTGGAGTCCCATCGCCGTCCAGGCCTGCATGGGAACGCCTTGGCCAAAGGAAAAGCCGGTTCGCAGCTCGTATTGCCATTGCACCGCCTTGGGAAAGCCGAGTGAACAAAGCAGGCAAAGGAGAAGGCAGAGCGGGACGGTAAGGTCCTTCTCGCGCAGTGTCCTTAGGACACCGATGATGAGGATGGCACACAGAACGATCAGACTGTTCTTCTTCAAGCAGACGGCGATGCCGAGGAACAGGGCGCAGAGGATCAAATGTAGGATTCGCTTCCTTTTCGTTTTCGCTCGGTCAAGTGCCAAAAACTGCCACATGGCAAGACAAGAGAAGAGCAGGGCGGGAAGCACTCCGTAAGCAAAGGTGCAAAAAAATACCGGCGGCAGAAAGAGTAGGAGCAGGATCGCAGCCAGCTTCATCACGCCGTCGCGCTCCCTCGCAAAAGTCAGCCGCATGCATCGGAGAATGGCCACGTAGGTCAGAGAAAGGCAAAGGACGTTTGCGTACTGCAGGAGCAGAAAGCTTCCACCCGTCGGGAACAGGTGGAGCAGGATCTCACAAAACAGGACGAATCCGAGCTGATAAGGACAGCGCAGAAAATAGTCGGTGGTAACGAAGGAGGCATCCCCGAGGGTGAGGTGATAGGCCGCGCGCGTAACGATCGCCGAATCCTGCATGGGGACACCCTGCACGGCGCTGACCCACAGGAATCCAAGCACGGTCAGGGCCAGAACGGCAGCAGTGCAGACGGCCTCCCAAGAAAGCCTTTTGAGCCGGGTCCAAAGCAGGAAAAGCAGCAGGACGGATAGGAAAAGAACCCCCAGATTCCGCAGAGGGTGATCGCGCAGGTAGAGGACACCCTCGCGCGGCGGGTTCTCGGTATGCATATCCGTCGTTGCCGAAAGGGACAGGACGGAAAGTCCGACCAGAATCGCGACAAAGAGCAGAAGCGCTGCCGAAATGCAGAGCTTCGCAAGGCGCGTTCCAATGGAGGACGGGGGTCGTTTCAAAAAACTTCCCTCCTTTCGGGGGAACGGATTATTTTGTCTTTCTTCCTATGGGAAGGCGGATCTGTGCCAGCAGGATCGCAAGGAAGACCAGAATGCATCCGAACAGCTCGCGAGCGGTTAGTGTGTTCTCAAGGATGAGCCAGCCGCCCAAGGCCGCGACCACACTTTCAAGGCTCATCACGATGGAGGCAAGCGCCGGATCGGTGTACTTTTGTCCGATGATCTGCAGCGTATAAGCAACCCCGCTTGAGAGAATGCCCATATAGAGCAGATTTGGCAGGACTGCCGGAAGCTCTGTGGGGGAGAAGGACTCCGTAAAGAGTGCCAGCACGCCCGAGAGAATGCCGCAGATCAAAAATTGGAGCATGGAAAGCTCGATGCTGTCGATGCGGTCGTGGAAGATGGCGATGACCAGAATGTGGCCGCTGAATCCGAGGGCGCAGAGCAGGAGCATCACGTCGCCGAGATAGATGTGCGAGAAGCCCTTGGAAAGGCAGAGCAGATAGATCCCGCCTGCTGCGATGGGAACTGCGAGAAGGACGGAGAGCGAGATGCGCTGCCGCAAAAAAACCGAGAGGAGCGGAACGAAGACGACGTAGAGCGCCGTCAGGAATCCGCCGCGCGCTGCCGCCGCGACGCCCTCCGGATAAACGGTCAAGCCCCATTGTTGGAGATTGACCGTCAGGGTCAAAAGGATTCCGCAGACAGTCCCCACGAGCAGGAGGGCTTTGCGGTCCTCCTTTGCGGCGGGCAGGATTGGCGTTTTGAGCATTGCCCGGCGCAGGCAAAGAAGTCCGAACAGAAATGCGGCGGCAATCAGGGAACGCAAGCAGTTAAAGGTCAAAGGGGGAATGCGGTTGGCCGCATCCGTTTGCACGACGAAGGCAAGCCCCCAGATCAGCGAGGTCAGGCCGAGGATCAGGCATCCTTTTCCATTGTGGTAGGTCGGCGTTCTGTAGTTGCTCACGGGCGAAGATTCTCCTTGCTTATCGTTTCATCCAAAAGAATATTTCCTTCGCAGTCGTTGAAGATCACGCGCACGCTGTCCTTGTCAATGACGAGCGCATTTCCGACGAAGAAGGGGGGGACTCCCTCCTTGGGTCTTGTGGGCTTGCAGCCAAAGACGAGCGTGCAGGCCTGGCCCAGATGATCCTTCGGGCCGCCGACGGGTGAGATCTCGGTGCGATGGGTGTGGCCGTGAAGGCCGAGGGTCGGCTTGATCTCCTCGCGCAAAAGCCTTGCCCATTCTCCAAAGAGCTCAAGCTCAATGTCGAAGGGGGGATGGGATACAAAGGAAACGGGGGAGTGCGATACAATCAGCTTGTATTCCACGCCTTCCGCATCGTATTCCTCCTTGTGATTCTCGATCACGCGGCGGATGAAGGCGTCCTCTTCCAGTCTGTATTGATGGAAGCAGGTAGTGTATCCGTATTCGTCAAAGTCATCCGGCTTATCCTCTCCCGTATCCAGTACCATGCCCCAGATGGGGCCGAGGCGGAAGGTAAAGTAGGGAAGTCCGTGTGCGGTAGGGGTATTGTCCGAAAAGTATTCTGCAAAGCTGCCGCGCAGATCGTGGTTGCCGCGCGAGAAGATGATGGGAACCTCCCCGTGCGTGATCGCGGAGGCGAGGTCATAGATGACCTCGAGGCGTTCGATGTTGGCGCAGTGATCGGGCAGATCACCGTTGAAGACGAGCAGATCGATGTCATCTCCCCAAAAAACGCCTGCGCGCAGGGCAACGTCAGTCAGGTTGTGGACGTCGGAGAGCTGATAGGTGCGGATGGGGAAGCCCGTGATGGGACGGAAGGAGAAGGTGACCTCCACCGTATCCTCGGACGTGGGGAAATAGACCTTTCGCTCGATGATCTTGCGGAAGCAAACGGTATATTTGCCCTCGCGGTCAAGCTCCTCCATCGGTACCTCTACCGAGTGAATGGGTCTGTCCGAACGCAGAACGCCGTTGGAGTGATCGTAGTAGGTCTTCTCACCCACGCGAACCCAAACCAGTGCATGGCAGTTGAAGCAGGCAAAGATGCGGTAATAATCGCGGAAGGCGTAGACGCTGGGATAGCAACGCATTTCCTCCGGCAGGACGATAGAGCGGTTCATTGGGTGATTCTCCTTTAGTATGGAACTGTTTACCTTCATTATAACATGAATGGCCTGCTTTTGCAATCGATTTGCGGAGTTTTTTTCAAAAAAGAGAGTGCCTTAACATGCATTAAGGCACTTTTTCGATATTTGCTTCTTGAGGGGATCAGTTGATCTTGCAGATCCATCCCTGGGGAGCGGGGATCTCGCACATCTGAATGCTGCGCAGAGTATTGTAGAGCTTTTCGGTAACGGGGCCCATCTTTTCCATGCCGTAGGTGATCTCCTTGCCGTGATCTACGATCCTGCCGACGGGGGAGATGACGGCGGCTGTGCCGCAGAGTCCGCACTCGGCAAACTCCTCAAGCTCGGTCAAGGGGATCCTGCGCTCCTCGGTGGCAAGTCCGAGGTATTCGGATGCGACGGTCATCAGGGAGCGGCGGGTAATGGAGGGCAGGATGGTGTCCGACTT
>JAFOGE010000155.1 GCA_017386965.1 Clostridia bacterium | reverse complement strand
GAGATTATTGGATTACTAAGGATAATGGTGTGCTGCCTGCTGGCCACTACTACTTTGACGCCGATGGTAAGATGGTCAATCCTCCTGTCTGATAATTACGTGAAAATCATGTGAACAAAATCCCGAGGCAAAGGGGTAAAACCCTTTGCCTCGGGAAACGGTACCGCTGCTTCAAAGCTTGCACGATAAGGAACTCAAAAAGGGTGTCGGTCAAATGCAGTTCACATTTGACCGGCACCCTTTTTTTGATTATTTTTGAATGATGGTAATTCCGGAGGGCGAGATTCCCGTTTGCTCATAGACAATGGCGTTGATCTGGGCAATTTGTGCAACTTGGAGATCCTCTGCCTTGACGACGATACACGCGGTATCCCCGTTCAGGACGGCTACGCATTGCTCAAAGCCTTTTGCGGTGACAAGCGTTTCGATGGCTGCCTCCTTGCGGATCTCCTCTGCGATCATGGAGATGCTTGCCAGAGCCTCGTTCTTCAATTCCTCACCGGCGTCCTCGTTATCGACTACCGATTGCAGAACCTCAAGCGCTTCATCGCGTGCCTTCTGACGGTTGACCAGCGTTGCGGAGAAGTAGGTGTCGTCGGCGTCGGTCGATCCGGCATTTCCACCGTTATTTCCCGAAATGTTGCCGCTGGGCTGATCGTATCCGCCGTAGCCGTCCGAGGTAGAGGGAGGCGAAAAGAGCATCCAGTTGAGCCAGACGGCCGCACCGATCAGGAGAACGGAGCAGGCGATGATCAGGTTTCGTTTGCCGATCCGATGAAGAAGGGCTTTTACTTTGTTTTCGGACGTGACTTCACGCAGTGCCGTGGATGGTTGCTTCATAGGTAGAATCCTCCTGTTTTTTTGTTCGCTATACCTTATGAGTGGATCTTCCCAATTATGACGGGAGATTGGGATTCGGCAAAGATTTTCTCCTGCACAAAGGGAAATTATCCTCCCCGTTCCGTAACGTAGATACGGGTGCTGGAGAGATCCAGAGCCGCGCACAAAAGGGAGGTCAATTCACGGCGGATGCTTGCGTTGCTTCCGCCGGTGCAAACGATTCCGATCCCGATGATCTGTGGGGATGCGTGGGATAGCAGGAGTGCCTCCGCCGAGGAGCCGCTTCCAAGGATCACGTATTTTTCGCCGGATTCCTCCCATTCCGTTGCATATACCGATTCGAAGCCTCCGGCAAGAGTAACGATCACGTGGACGTTGCTCACGCCGCTTACCGATTCACAAAGCCCGCGAATCCGCCCCTCAAGATAGGATTGATAGGATAGAAGCGCTTCCTCCGCAGGGGGATCTGCGGCAGGCTCGTCGTCCCCCTCCGTTCGGCCAAGGCTTCCGCCGATCAATACCAGCAGAATGCCGATCGCGGCGATCCCGAAAATGATCCAAAGACGGCTGCGTTGGCCGTCCTCTCCGGCTTCTTTTTTCAAAAATGAGAACATATTGTTTCCTTTCACCGTTCGATTGCAACCGCACATTCGCAGTTTAAGAGCGCCTTCACGAGATCCTTGATCGGCTCCGGATCCTTCCAAATAGCAGAGCCCCGCAGGATCACCGTTACGCGAAGCGGAAGGATGGCTTCGGGATCGGTTTCATCCCAAAGAACGCGGCATCGCAGATTGCCTTCTTCTATGGACAGCTCACGGCAAAGGGTCTGCGTGAGCATTTGCGTAAAATAATCCTTTGCATTTTCCTGCAAAGCCCCATCCCATAAGGATTCGTATTCCTCCGGATCTGCCTTGGGCAGATCCGGCAAAAGGGTGCTTGGATCCTCCAGGAAGCGGGAAAGAAGCGATGGGAGCGGCCACAGCAGGGTGCATAGCAGAAAGCAGGAAATGATGAGGCGAAGATATTTTGAAAGGCCTCCGCAGGGCGAGAGAATGCCGATCAGAGCTCCCGCGAGCGCGGCGGAAAAGATGGATAAGCAATAGGAAGCCATAGGAATCCTCCTAACCGATTGCGGATGCGCAATGCGTTAACAGCGTAAATGCCAGGAGAAGCACGCTTGAGCAAATGCTGATGACGGCGATGAGGTATCCTCCGAGCGAGGCAAATTCATCCAGGAGCTTTTTCTCGGAGGTACAGCCGAAGAGGTCTGCAACGGATGCCGAGAGCTGCCAGGTCATGCGGATCAAAAAAAGCTCTGCCAGAGTTGGAAGAAGCATCAGAAGCAGGAGCAGAATACCGCATAGCCCGATCGTTCCGCGCAGATACCCTACGCCGGAGGAAACCGTACGCAAAAGCTCCGCAACAGAACCGCCCACGATAGGGATGAGATTTCCTGCGGCAAATTTTACGCTCCGCATCGCAAGCCCGTCTGCCTTCGCAGCAAGGGTGGTCTGCGTGCCGAGCACCGTCAGAAGAAGCATCATCAGAAAGCCCAAAGCCGTCGTGTAGTGCTTCTTCAGGGAAGCAATCGGGCTGCCGAGGCGAAGCTCCGGCTCCAGAGCCGTAATGGAGGAGAAGGCAAGGCAAATTCCGCAAAAGGGGAGGACCGTTTTTCCAACCGCTTCCTCCAACAGTGTCATAAAGATCGAAAGGCCTGCCGAGGAGGCGACAGCGGTAGAAACGTTTCCGCCAAGGGCATAGAGCGCACCGAGCAGAGGGAGGCAGGATGCGGTCATGGCGTTCAAATTGGAAAGATAGGAGGTAACGGATGCAATATTACGGTATCCGACGGTCAGAAGTGAGAGAAAAATGACGAGAGAGGAGCAAAAGGAGAAGCTTTTGCCGATTCCGCCTGAGGAGAACGAGCCTTGCACCGTGCGTGAGAGTGCGGAAAGGACAAGAATTCCGCAGAGGAGCGCAAAAAGTCCTACGCAGTCCCGCAGACGTACACCGCAAAGGACGAGGACTGTTTCCAAAAGATAGGAGAAGCTTCCCATTTCCGCTACTGCTCCTGCTACCGCATCCCCTTGCAGGGAGAAGATCCCGTCGGGGAGGAGCTTTGCAAGCTCCTCCGGAAGCGAATCCAGAAGTCCCGTAAATTCCTCCGGGATCTTTTCTCCAACGTTTTCCTCCTCTTCTTTTGCCTCGGCCGCAATCGGGAGGCAGAGAAGCGGTGTCAGCAGGAGAATCAGAAGCAGACAGAAAAGCAGGCGTCGGGAGAGGGAACGGAGATTCCTCATGATACCCCTCCCAAGCTCAGAAGCTGACCGGCAAGCGCAAGCATTTCCCGTATCAAGGGGAGGGAAAGAAGGAGAATTTCAATCTTTCCCATCCATTCGACCCCTCCTGCAATACCGTTCTCTCCGCATTCCCGACAAATATCCGAGCAGACCTGCGTTAAAATGGCGACCCCAAGTGCTTTCGGAAGAATTCCCGCATAGGAGGAAAGCCCCTCGCCGCCAAGAAGCTCCTTGAGAAAGCCGATCAGAGGAACGGAGGCGGAGAGGATCGCCTGTGTCAGAAAGACCGCGACTGCAAGCCGCACGAGAGGAAGAAAATCGGATTTCCATTGCTTTATGATCATGGCGGCGCTCAGACCGACGGTTGCAAGCATACAAATTTTGAGGCTGGTCATTTTTCAGATTCCAAAGACAGAGAGTATGTAATCAAAAAGCTCGCGGATCTGGTTGATCAGAAGTGTCAGCGCGACGAGAATTCCGGCGATGGAAACGAACATCGCCTGCTCATCGCGACCACTCTTGGATAGGATCTGCGAGGCTACCGCTACGAGGATGCCGATTCCTGCGATCTTTACGATCAACCCGATTTCCATTTGAACCGATCCTCCTTGCCTTGAAGCGTTGACCTTGTTTTTTTCTTCTTACCAAAGCAGAATTGCCGTTCCCAAAGCGAGGCAAAGGCAGAGCGTGGCAGATAGCTTGGTGCGGGAGGGGAGCTGGGAAGCCAGCTGCTCCCGTTGGCTGCGAAGCGCCTGAATATAATAATCACATTGCTTGAGCTGGTCCTCTCGGTAGGAGCTGCCGATCTCGCGAACGAAGGCGGTAAGAAGACGATGCGTATCTGCACAGAGATAGAGCTTGCTCTGATGCAGGAGTGCGTCCAGAGATTTGGGACTTGCGTGACCGAGAAGCGCGGATTCCGGAAGTGCGGCATTTGACTTTTGCAGAATTTCATCCAAGGGTGTCAGATAGCAGTCGATCTGCCCGCGTATAAAGAGGATCAGGTCGATCCAAGCATCCAGAATCCGAATCCTTGCACTCTCGTACCGAACCGCGCAAAAGGCGGCTGCACTACCCGAAAGGAGGATCAGGATGCTTCCGAGAAGCTTGAAAAAAAGCATTGCGTGTTCTCCTTTCTCAAAGCTGTTGCTTCCTTTAACGAAGCCGGGGAAGAAGCCCGTCTGCCTCGCTCCGCTCCGTAAAGATATAGTGCATTTCGTTTCCCGCATCCCGTCGGATTCCTGCATAAAAGGGAAATACGTGCGCGCGGTGAAGCTGCTGCATCAGAGGGCGCAGGAGGACTTCCTTTACCGTGCTTGCATGCACGCTTGCTACCAGCGGAACGCCGCAGCCTGCGGCAGACAGGATCGCAGAGGCATCTGCCGTGTCACCAATCTCATCGCATAGGATCAGCTGTGCGCCAAGACTGCGGAAGGCAATCTCGATCCCAAGACGGCGAGGATATCCCTGCAGAATGTCCAGATTCATGTCCGCGCCGTCCAATGTGAAGGAAAGCTCCTCGCGCGTATCCACGACCACGGTGCGAATGGAGTAGGGTGGGGAGGAGATCTCCTTTGCCAAAGCGCGCAGGAGCGTCGTCTTTCCGATCCCGGGAGGCGCATAGAGAAGCATGCCGCAGGGCCTTGAGGGGTCGAGGAAGATGCGCTCCAGGAGCGGTCGCGCGGATACGGAAACGGCGTGCGGGATCCGAATGATCAGTCCGCTGATCTCACTGACGCCGATTACGGCTCCGTTTTCGGTCGCGGCACGACCGCAAACGCCAATGCGAACGCCTCCCTCCAAGGCCAGATATCCTTGGCAGATCGTGTGGTTATAAGCATAGAGAGAGCCGTGACACAGATCCTTCAGAAGCGAGGCGAGGTCCTCCCGATGCAAAAGGATCCGCAGGGGAAAGCTGCGTCCCCCCGTGCAAACGGTCGAGATTCGGTCTGCGTGCAGCCGAAGCTCCTCGGCGTGTGACGCTCCGCAACGCTTGACCGCGTCCGTTATCGGCTTCGGGAGAAGCTTTTCCAAAATCTTTGGAAGCTCAAGGGAGGGTGGGACAGAACGGATCACTTGCACGGCGTTTCTCCTTGTCGGTTTCTTTGTCCGCTCTACTATATGCCTCTGTGAAAAAAAGTAGAACCTCTTGCGCCTTTGGCATAGTATGTTAGGGCAAGGAAGCAAATACGGAGGTTTTTATGAAGATACGAGCTACGGGCGAGGACGCCTATTTCGTTGCATCCAACAGTGCCAACGGCTTTTGCAGCTACTACGGAGAGTGCTTTGACAGCCCCGTCGTTACGCGCGTCTATGCGGTCAAGGGAGGGCCGGGAACCGGAAAGGGATATTTTCTGCGAGCCGTCGCAAAGAGAGCCGAGAAGGAGGGGTGGCGGGTGGAACACATCTATTGCTCCTCCGATCCGGATTCGCTGGACGGACTGCGGATCTTTCGGGATTCCCAATGCATTGCTTTGATCGATGCGACCGCTCCGCACGTATATGAGCCGATGCATCCTGGGATCCGTGAGGAGATCGTCAACCTCGGCGCGTTTTGGGACCCCGATCTTCTGCTTACAAAAAAAGAGGAAATTGAGCGTCTGCAGGGGGAAAAAAAGAAGGCCTACGAGAGAGCCTACCGCTATCTTGCAGGGGTGGAAAGCATGACGAGAGTAGCGGATTCGCTGGTTGCTCCCTATGTCAAACGGGAAAAGATCGAGGCGCTTGCCGAGCGGCTTGCCAAGGATATTCCAAGGGGGAGCGGATTTTCCTCCGAGCCGGCGTTGATCCATTCCATCGGGATGAAGGGGCGCGTGGGATTTGACACCTACTTTTCGCAGGCCAAGCGCATTCTGCGCATCGAGGACTGTCGCGGAGCAGGGCAGTACCTCATGGCTGCCTTCGGCTCTCTTGCCCCCGAGAAGCATTGGCGGATTCGCATATCCCACGATCCGATCCTCCCGGACCGCCCGGACGGTATTTTTTTGTGTGACAGTGGAACCGCGCT
>JAFOGE010000154.1 GCA_017386965.1 Clostridia bacterium | reverse complement strand
TCGGTGACCGATGCGGGACGAAGCAGTCCGATCTCGTCGTAGTAATGCAGCGTGCGGATGCTGACACCGGTCAGGGCAGCAAATTCTTTGACGGTTTTCATGGCGATTCCATAGCTCTTCCTCCAAAATAACCGGATTGCACGCAGCGGTGTCGGAAAATCTCGATAGCTTATTATATTATATCATAATATTTATAAAAAACCAATACCTTTTCGAAAAAAAATATGAAAATTGCTCTCTTTTTTTATTTTTATTCCCTTCTTTTCCCGCGCACGCAGAATCCTTCGAAGGAATGCATTCTTCAAAAAAAGGCTTTATTCCCTTCCGGAAATCGCGGAAATTCCATAAATTTGAAGGACGTGTATCGAAAAAAGCGCTTTTGGATTCCAATATCCCTCTCAAAAAAGCCAACTTTCGCTTGCTTTGAAGTGCAAAAAACGATTTTTTTGCAAAAAAGAAAAAAGGCACTGGAGCCTTTGCAACAAAAGAAAAAGAGGTGAACACCAACCGCAGTTTGCATTGGTTTCGCCTCTTTATCGGTGTGGGAAGGGCTTGTGTGCCCTTCCCTATTCCGATTTTATGCGATCAATACAGGCCTCTCTTGATGTAGGAGGTATGCAGGATCTCGTGAGCCTTGTGGCTGTTGGGCTCGCCGAAGAACTCATCGTAAAGCTTCTGAACAGCCAGGTTATCCTGGGACTTGCGCAGCGTATCATTTGCGTCATCGTTGTAAAGAACAGCGGCGCGAACAGCACGCAGATCCATGTTCATGCGAACCGATGCGGGCTGAATGGGCTGTCCGCCGCCATTGACACATCCGCCGGGGCATCCCATGATCTCGATGAACTGAACGTCAAGCTCGCCTGCCTTAACCATGTTGAGCAGCTTCTTTGCCATACCGGTGCTGGAAGCAACGGCAACGTTAATCGTCAGATCACCCAGCTTGTAGGAGGCAGTCTTAATGCCCTCTACGCCGCGGACCTCGGTAAAGTCAACCTTCTCCAGCTTCTTGCCCAGAATTGCTTCTGCAGCATAGCGGAGAGCAGCCTCCATAACACCACCGGTAGCGCCGAAGATCGCACCTGCACCGGAGCCAATTCCGAAGGGCTCGTCAAACTGTGCGTCCTCAAGAGCGCGGAAGTTAATGCCTGCTCTGTGGATCATTCTGCCAACCTCGCGGGTGGTGATTGCAAAATCAACATCCGGAACACCTGCGGCAGACTGATCGGGACGGCCTACCTCAAACTTCTTTGCCGTGCAAGGAATAGCGGAAACCATTACGATGTCCTTGGGATCCCAGCCCATCTTCTGTGCATAATAGGTCTTAACCACTGCACCGAACATCTGCTGAGGAGATTTGCAGGTAGAGAGATTCTCGGTGAATTCCGGGAAATAATGCTCGCAGTACTTGATCCATCCGGGAGAGCACGAGGTGATCATGGGAAGCGTTCCGTTATTCTGGAGTCTGCCCATCAGCTCGGTTGCCTCCTCAACGATGGTCAGGTCGGCAGTGAGGTTCATATCGTAAACGCCATCAAAGCCAAGTGCCTTGAGAGCGGCAACCATCTTGCCCTCGCAGTCAGTGCCGGGCTCGTAGCCAAAGCACTCACCGATCTGTGCACGAACGGAAGGAGCGGTGCAGATCACGGTGTGCTTGGTGGGATCTGCGATAGCCTCAAACACCTTGTCGGTATCATCTCTCTCGTAGAGAGCGCCAACAGGGCAAGCAACGATACACTGTCCGCAGTTGATGCAGGAGGTATCTGCAAGATCCATACCGAAGGTGGAACCAACGTAGGTATCAAATCCGCGGTTGTTTGCACCGATCACGCCGATCTCCTGAACCTTTGCACAGGTTGCAACGCAACGACGGCAAAGAATGCACTTGCTGTTGTCGCGGATGATGGGCGAACGGTCATCAATTCTGGACTCGGTCATCTCACCCTGGAAGGTGGAGGAGGTTACGCCGTACTCACGGCAAAGCGTCTGCAGCTCGCAGTTGGTGGAGCGAACGCAGGAAAGGCAATCCTGATTGTGATTGGAGAGCAGCAGCTCAAGGTTCATCTTGCGAGAAGCCGTGATCTTGGGCGTGTTGGTCTTGATCTCCATTCCCTCGGTGCAGGGATATACGCAGGCGGTGACCATACGCCAAGGACCAAGAGCCGGACCGCGCATTTCCGCGATCTCGACAAGGCACAGGCGGCAAGCACCGATCTCATTGATGTCCTTCAGATAGCAGAGCGTCGGAATATCGATGTGCGCTGCTTTTGCGGCTTCCAGAACCGTGGAACCCTTGGCAACGGAATACTCCTTGCCGTTAATCTTTACATTAATCATATCCATTTGTCCACAATTCCCCTTTCTTACTGCTTGGAAATAGCTTTGAACTTACACGTAGGCAGGCATGCACCGCACTTCACGCACTTCTGCGGATCGATTGCGAAGGATGCCAGCTTGTGGCCGGGAGCCACGTAATCGGTTCTCGTAATCGCAGATGCGGGGCACTGCTTTGCACACATACCGCAGCCAATACACTTGTCTGCGTCGATCACGAACTGAAGCAAGCCCTTGCAAACGCCTGCGGGACACTTCTTGTCCACGATGTGAGCGATGTACTCCTCACGGAAGTAACGCAGAGTAGAAAGAACGGGGTTGGGAGCCGTCTGGCCAAGTCCGCAAAGGGATGCCGACTTAATGTAGTTGGAAAGCTCCTCCAAACGGTCCAGATCCTCCATCTCTCCCTTGCCTGCGATGATCTTATCCAGGATCTCAAGCAAACGCTTGGTACCAACACGGCAAGGCGTGCACTTTCCGCAGGACTCATCAACGGTGAAGTCGAGGAAGAAACGAGCAATGTCAACCATGCAGTTGTCCTCGTCCATAACGATCAGACCGCCGGATCCCATCATGGAACCGATCTCAAGCAGGTTATCGTAGTCGATTGGAGTGTCGATCAGGTGTGCGGGAATGCATCCGCCGGAAGGTCCACCGGTCTGTGCAGCCTTGAACTTCTTGCCGTTAGGAATACCGCCGCCGATCTCCTCAATGATGTGACGGAGCGTCGTTCCCATAGGAACCTCAACAAGTCCGGTGTTCTTGATCTTACCGCCAAGTGCAAAGACCTTGGTTCCCTTGGACTTCTCAGTACCCATGGAAGCGAACCAATCCGCGCCCTTAAGGATGATCTGAGGAATGTTTGCATAGGTTTCTACGTTGTTCAGAACGGTGGGACGGTCGAACAGACCCTTGACAGCCGGGAACGGAGGACGGGGACGGGGCTCGCCGCGCTTACCCTCGATGGAGGTCATCAGAGCAGTTTCCTCGCCGCAAACGAATGCGCCTGCGCCAAGACGGATGTCGAGATTAAAGCTGAATTCAGAGCCAAAGATGTTCTTTCCGAGCAGGCCATACGCCTTCGCCTGGTCGATTGCCTTCTGCAGACGCTGAACGGCAATGGGGTACTCAGCACGAACGTAAACGTAACCCTGATCTGCACCGATTGCATAGCCGGCGATAGCCATAGCCTCGATCAGTGCGTGGGG
>JAFOGE010000153.1 GCA_017386965.1 Clostridia bacterium | reverse complement strand
TCAGGTTGGCCTGCTGCACGAAGTATGCGTAAGGAACCTTCTGGTCGGTCGTAAAGGTGCACTTGGTGAATTTTGCGTAGCTCGGTGCAGTAGCATTCTCGCTATCGCCGTTCATCTGAAAGATCGGTGCCTCGGTGTTGGTTACGATATTCAGGGAAGTGACCTCGAGGATCGCATCCACTGCCTTGTAGATACGGGGTGCGGTCAAGGTCTTGTTGTTTCCTTTGATCTTTGCGGAGGGGATGGTCAGGTTCTCGGTAACGGTAACGTTATCGATCAGAGTGACCTCCTTCTGTGCCTCGCTCTCGGTAGCAGCGGCTGCGTTGCAGGCTGCGATGAGATCCTTGTAGTAGCCGATGAATGTAACATTCCCCTGCTCATCGAGCTGGATCGCATCCTTCACCTCGCCAACGCGAGCAATGTAGCCCTCTTCCTTGGCCTGTTTGTCATAGATAAGGTAATCAATATCCTCATGTACGCTCGTCGTACCGTTGATCACGTTGGTTCCGCGAAGGTTCACCGGGAAATCCGTAGGGAACAACACGTCGGCATCATCCGTCGTATCAATGGTAGAATTGCGGATCACGAGCGAGTTGTCCGCATGCTCTGTCCAGAAAAGGCCACAGGTCTTCATGCAGGCTCTCAAATCGATCTTGCAAGAATCGATCGTAATCATGTTTCTGCTAAAATCGGTATCCGCGACTTCCTGGGGATAAATAGCAATCAGGGACTTATAGTTCTGGGAAGTATAGAACTTATCCTTTGCCGTCATCGTGCAGTTGCGGAAGGTCAGCGCAGCATCGTTTCCGGAAAGCAGGAAGGCCGACCCGTACACATTGCTCGTGTGTCCCTGTGTAAAAATGAAATCCACATTCTCAAAGGTCAGGCTTGTATTGGATTCGAGATTGTATACATGGTTATAAATGTACACGAAATCCATGGTCATGTTCTTGAACAGAACCTCAACGTAATCGTCATCTCCGGTAGCGGTGACTGCATAACGGCGCCATTTGATCTGAATGCCGAAGGTGGGGTAGGAACCATCGGCCTTGGCAACGCCTTCAATGGTAACGTCCTTGTTGATGTAGTAAATCTCGTTTGCGTTGATGGTGTTCACCGTATCCTCATGCAGATAGATGGTATCACCGGCAACAGCCGCATTCACGGCATCGTCAAAGGTTGCGTAGCGAGTTCCATTGACTTCCCACGGCGTTGGCGCCGCTTCGCCTTCTGCGCTGATCGTAAACGTTCCCGCAAATGCGGACAGGATCATCACGAGAGCCAGAAGAAGGGATAGGCGTTTGATTTTCATTTTGAAATCCTCCTTTAATGTTGTGCATATTCTCCATGGAGTGATTCCGTAAATCCCCTTGTCTTGTTTTGCATTCCGCATCGGCATGCACTCACTCACGCTTTGATGCGAAAATACAAAATCCGAAAAGTGTGACTGCGGTCATCCACGCCCCCATTCTACCACACAAAAGAGGTTCTGTCAAGATGCATAAAAAGCAAAAAAAGCGCGCATGTTTTTGTACATTTCTAACAAAAAAGACCTCGCGTGCGGATGCACGCAAGGTCCTGTTTGTATGGATGCTTTCGGTTACTCCGCGGCTGCGAGCGTGTTTTGCAGGAGCATGGTGATCGTCATGGGACCAACGCCGCCCGGCACGGGGGTGATGGCCGAGGCAATCGGCTCGACCGATGCAAAATCCACGTCGCCCGTCAGCTTTCCGTCGGCGCGTCGGTTCATCCCGACGTCAATGACAACGGCGCCCGGCTTGACCATATCTGCCGTGACAAAATCCGCCTTCCCGATCGCAACGACCAGAATATCCGCCTCTCTTGTAACGCTTGCCAGATCCTTCGTTCGGCTGTGGCAGACGGTAACCGTTCCGTGGGCGTGCAAGAGAAGCATCGCCATGGGCTTGCCGACGATGTTGGATCGACCAACGACCACGCATTTCTTGCCCGCGATCTCGATCCCCGTGCGCGCCAGAAGCGCCATCACACCCGCCGGTGTGCAGGGAAGGAATTTATAGTCCCCGATCATGATTTTTCCCACGTTGTAGGGATGGAAGGCGTCCACGTCCTTTTTCGGATCGATCCGCAAAAGCACTGCACTCTCGTCCAGATGCTTGGGGAGCGGAAGCTGTACGAGAATCCCGTGGATCGCGGAATCCGCGTTGAGCGCATCGATCAGCTCCAGCAGCTCCTCCTGTGTGGTGGTAGCGGGAAGCTCATAGCCTCTCGAATAGAACCCAACCTCCTCGCAGGCGCGCTTCTTGTTTCGCACGTACACCTGCGATGCGGGATCCTCTCCCACGATCACGACCGCCAACCCCGGGCGATAGCCTTTTCTTGCCACAAAATCCAGCGTCTTTTCGCGAATCTCCTCTCGGATCTCTCCCGAGATCGCTTTTCCGTCAATGCGAATTGCCATGCTTTATTCTCCTTTTTCGGGTTCGGATGCCTGCTCCTCTTCCCGCTTCTCTTCCGTATTTTCCATGTTTTCCGAGGAAATGCTCTCCTCGTTCTCCGCCTCCGCTTGTACAGAGAGCGCCGCCTCCTGCGCGGATTCCGCGCACAGGGGTTCCTTCTTCTTTCCAAGGAAGAAGCAAAGCACAAACAGGATCATCCCCGCCAGGAAGCACAGAAGGCCGATGCATTGCGAAATGCGCAGATCGGTTCCCGGAAGCAGCAGACTGTCCGTCCGCAGACCCTCCACAAACATCCGGCCAAAGCCGTACCATGCAAAATAGAGGATCGCAACCTGCCCGTCCACTCTCTTATGCTTATAAAAGAGGTTGACCAGCACGAAGCCGAGGATGTTCCAAAGACTCTCGTAGAGGAAGGTGGGATGGAAATAATAGGTCTGCACGCCGCTATACATGTTGGGGGTAAGCCCCATACGCAGCGTATGGAAAAGACTTCCCTCCCCCACCTCCAGGATATGCTCGGTCCCGAAGAAGGTAAAGGACGTCGTCTTTCCGATCAAAGAGCCATAGGCCTCGCCGTTGCAGAAGTTGCCCCAACGTCCCACGGCCTGCGCCAGCATCACGCCGGGCGCCGCCATGTCGAACAGCTTGCGCCAGGAGATCTTCTTGACTGCACAGGCAAGAATGATGCCAAGGCATCCTCCGATGATGCCTCCGTAAATGCCAAGTCCTCCCTCCCAGATTGCGATCACGTCCAGAAAGGATTCGTAGGTGTTGCCGCTATCGGTCAGGACGTAATACAGGCGCGCGCCGATGACCCCCAGCACCACCGTTGCAAGCGCAATGTCGAGAACGTCATCCGAGAGGATCCTCTCGTTGCGCTTCCCGCGCCACGCGGTGTAAAGCACCGCGAGCAGAATGCCCAGGGTGATAAGGATGCCGTACCAACGCACCTCCAGCTTCCCAAAGAGGGTAAAGGCGATCTTGTTGAGCGAAAACTCATCGATGCCAAGCCCCGGGAAGGAAATATTGACGATCTCT
>JAFOGE010000152.1 GCA_017386965.1 Clostridia bacterium | reverse complement strand
GAGCTTTTCCGTAACCCTTTCCCGCGATGCCTTAGAGGCAATTTCCAATTCCGTTTGCAAAAAGGTACGCATTGAGGAGAGCGCGCTCGATCGGGGATCGCTCTATACTCTGCAATTTCTGACCAGTGCGGGGCGCGTTGCGGACGAGAGTGAGCTTTCGATTGCGGGAACGGTGCATTTCAGCCCCGTGGGAGATCTCTCCTGTGAGATACGTCGGGGCGAGGATGCATGGACCGCGATTCGCGGAGAGGGCGCCTTCTCGGGTGCTCTCGTGCTTCGCATCCGAGAGGCCTATGCGATCTCGGTGGGCGAGGTGGAGAATTGCTACACGCATAAGCTTCCCACGCTTGCCGCCGTGGGAGAGGTCGTCGACCTCAGCCTTTTGACCTGCGACCCCGGATACGAGATCACGGGAGCGGTCGTGACGCGCAAGGACGGAAGCACCGTTCCCATGGAGGGGCTTTCCTTTGTGATGCCGGAGGAGGCGGTTTCGATCGCACTTTCGGTAGAGCGGATCGTCTACCGTGTCACCTTCCTCGTGGAC
Organism: Clostridia bacterium; assembly: GCA_017386965.1. Lineage (GTDB taxonomy): Bacteria > Bacillota > Clostridia > Oscillospirales > CAG-272 > UMGS1865. The sequence goes on along the minus strand of JAFOGE010000152.1, from coordinate 3,495 downwards.
GGTGAGGTCTGGCATACAAAGGACTACTTCTACGGCGAGGCGATCCTTCTGCCCGCAGAGCCGACCCTGCCGAAGGACGAAACCTACCGCTACGTCTTCATCGGATGGTCGCCCACCGTTCCGGAAACCGTGATGGGCGGCAACCGTGAGCCGATCTACACGGCAAACTTCTCGGCGGTTCTCTTAAAGACGGAGGAACCCTATCAGGAGGGCTTCTTCGATAATATTTTCGTCGTGCTGGGACTTTATGCCCTTGCCTTCCTTCTTCTGGTGGCGGCCGTGATTCTGACGATCCGCTTCCGCAAGAGGATTGCGGCACTGTTCCGTCAGCTGCGCGAGCAGACCGCAAGCAAGCGTTTCGCACCTACGCCCACGCCCGCACGGAGCGAGCCGACGGAGGAAAGCGCTGCCGCACCGGCCGAGGCTTCCGCCAAAGAGGCCGGGCCGACAGACGGAGAATAACAAAAAACAGGGGGTGTCGCGCAAATGCAAAAGCATTTGGGACACCCCTTGTGCAAAAGGGCTATTCCGAAAGAAGCTCCCACGGTTCTCCCGACGGGAGGCTTTCAAAGGAAAGGCGCTCTCCGCTGATCGGATGCGAAAAAATCAGTTGCGTGCAGAAAAGCCCGATGGGGCCGCCCTCCGGCGCACCGTATTTGCGATCCCCCACAAGGGGATGACGTCGGGACGCGAGCTGCACGCGCACCTGATGCGTGCGCCCCGTGAGCAGATGGACACGCAGGAGCGAAAGCGCTCCGAGAGGCGAATCCGTGCGCTCCTTCTCAACCGTGTAGTCGAGCAGAGCTTCCTTCACACCGCGCCGTGCGCGGTCGGCAACAAAGGTCTTGTTGCTCCTGCGGTCATGGAAGAGAAGATCGCAAAGGCGTCCGCTCTCGGCCTCGGGACGTCCGTGGACGAGCGCGAGATAGACCTTTTGCATTTCTCGGCTGCGTACCTGCTCGGAGAGATGCGCGGCAGCAGCTTTCGTTTTGGCATAGACCATTACGCCGCCCACACCGCGATCCAATCGGTGGATCACGCCAACGTAGCCACCGCAATGCGCGGCAAGGAGGTCGGCAAGTCCGTCCCCCTCGGGGGTACTCTCGGAGAGCAGACCGACGGGCTTTCGGACAACGAGGACGTGCGCGTCCTCAAACAAAATTTCGAGCATAGAAAAGGACTCCTTTCGGACGTAGAATGCTTTTGGAATCGGAGGTGCAGATATGGATCGATACGAACGGGAATGGCCGACGGCCGAGGCGCTTTGGAAGGCCCTTGACGGCGTGGGTGAGGTGCGCGTCTTTTCGGAGATCTCCTCCACCAACACCGAGGCCAAGCGGATATGGAGGGAGGAAGCGCCCGCGCTCCCGCTTCTTCTGGTCGCGGACCGACAGAGCGGAGGCAGAGGACGCCTGGGACGCTCCTTCTATTCTCCCGCGGGGAGCGGTCTGTATTTCAGCGTTCTCTATGAGGCCGAGGGATCCATGGAAACGGCCGTGCGGATCACGTCCTTCGCCGCGGTTGCGGTCATGCGCGCCATCCGCTCCTTAACGGGAAAGCAGACGGCGATCAAGTGGGTCAACGATCTGTATTACGAGGGCAAAAAGGTCTGCGGGATTCTCTGCGAGGGCGCGGGAATGCTGCCCTCGGGTCGGCAGGGGATCGTTCTCGGCATAGGGATCAACTGGCATCCCGCCGCGTTCCCCGAGGAGCTTTCCTCCATTGCAGGGAGCATGGGAGAGGAGCGGATCTCGCGGGAGGCGCTTCTGTGCGCGATCTGGCGTGAGCTGTTGCCCGGCTTGCAGGGGATGTCCTGCGCATGGATCGAGGATTACCGCGCACATTCCATGGTGCTTGGCAGAGCGGTTCGATGGAGGGAGGGCGAGATCCTCCGAGAGGGGATCGCACAGGCGATCGAGGAGGATGGCACTCTGCGCGTTCGGGACTCCGAAGGAGAGGAGCATCTTCTCCGAACGGGCGAGATCACGCTCCGTCTTTCCGAATAGAATTGCAAAGGGGTTGCCGCACAAATGCACTCACGCATTTGGGGCATCCCCTTTTTTTGCGGTTTTCGTTTGGGGAAGGGCAGACGCAGGACGCTTTTTGCCAGGCGTCAGAGCAGAACGATGTCGTCGTCCCGACGGCGTCTTGTGGCAGGCGAGGGCTTTTCCTCGGGCTTCTTGCCGCCCGTCTTGCGGTATTGCGAGGGGGACATTCCGATCTTGCGGCTGAACAGTCCCGAGAAATAGAATTCGTCCTCAAAGGAGAGGTAGGAAGCGATCTCGCGGATGGGCATTCCCGTTTCGGTCAGGAGGCGGCAGGCCAGCTCCAGCTTGCGGCCAAGGATATAGCGGTAGATGGGCATTCCCATTTCCTTGCGGAAGAGGCGTTCCGCCTGCGAGGGGGATTTTTCGCAGACCTCGGCCAGCTGTTCCAGACGGATGGGCTCGGTTTCGTGCTGCTCAATGTAGCGGAGCATCTTTTCCACAGGGGAGAGCTGCTTTGGCTCCGCGGCGCAGAGCGAATCCGACAGACGGAAGAAGAGCTCGTTGAGAAGAGCCACACATTTCTCGGCGGCATCCCCCTGGGGATGCTCGGCGTAATATTGGAGCTTACGGAAGAGATCGGAGGAATCCAGGCGCGGGAAGTGATAGACCCCCTCCAGACCGTAGAGCTTGATCAGCTGACGGGGAAATTCGCCCGAAAGATGCAGCCAATGCTTTTCGCAGAGGTCCCGACGGTCACATTGGAATGTGTGGGAAAGTCCCTGGGGAAGCAGACAGGTGTCCCCGGCCAGAGCGGCGAAGGTCGCCTCACCCACGGAGAGCTGCTCGCTTCCGCTCTCCAGGTATTGGATGCAGCAGACCTCCGAGTCGGGCCGTTCGCTGCGGTAGGGACGGTCGGGGGAGGTGGTGCCGCAAATGTGCAGCTGCAGGTCGATCCCCTTTGGAATCGCGGCGGACACGGAGCGCATCCGAAAAATCGTTTCCCGATACATAGAAAAAAGAACTCTCCTTCATTTGTTTTCTTGCTTTTATTATAGAACAGCATGCGCATTTTGTCAAGGGAAATGCAAGCAATTTTCAAAAGAAATCATTTTTTTGCAAAGAAAGCATAGGAAATGAAAAGTCCGCGATTTGCAGAGGCTTCGGGTGCTTTCGCGCGGGATTGCTATGTAAGTTTTGATTTGGATGGCCTGTGTGAGAGGAAATCAAAAAAGGAAGCAAAAATTAGGCTATAACTATTGACAAAAGTTGTTGAAAAGAGTATACTAATAGTGTAATCGGAAACACTGCGTATGGAGGTGATAAGAATGTTTGTTGAACGGTTAAAGGAAACATTCAACGTGAATGAGCCGATTTTTACAAGTGAGATATTGGAAATGTTCAACGAATACTCCCGCGCATATGTATTCAGACTCATAGACAAAGCGGAGAAGCGGGGAGAGCTTATCAATTTTGATACGGGTGTTTACTTTATCCCCACAAAAAGCAT
>JAFOGE010000151.1 GCA_017386965.1 Clostridia bacterium | reverse complement strand
ATACGGGCATGGAGAATGCCATTCCGAAGATGACGGAGGGGCTTTCGGTTCTGGAGTATCGCGGATATGACTCGGTCGGTATCGCAGCGCGCACCGAAGGCGGTGTTGAGGTTGTAAAATGCCGCGGACGTATTGGCGATCTGAAGCAAAAGCTGGCTGAGGAGGGACTGCTGGACGCTCATTGTGCCATTGGTCATACGCGTTGGGCTACGCACGGAGGACCGTCGGATACCAACGCACATCCCCACCGCGTAGGGAAGGTGGTTCTGGTTCACAACGGAATCATCGAGAATTATAAAAGCTTAAAGGATGCGTTGCTCGCACAGGGCGTGACCTTCGTATCCGAAACCGATACAGAGGTTGCCGCAGCAACCTTGCAGGCGTGCTATGCTGCATGCGGGGATCCCATCAAGGCGATCCGGGAGGCAACCGCAAAGATGATCGGCTCTTATGCCTTCGGTATTCTTTTTGACGATTACCCCGGAGAGGTGTACGCCGTAAGAAAGGGAAGTCCTCTGATCCTGGCAAAGGGAAAGGACGGCTTCTACCTTGCGTCGGATATGACGGCGCTTCTTCCGTTCAGTAAGGAATATGACGCTCTTCCCGAGGGACGTATCGCACGCCTGACGGCAACCGAGGCCGGCGTGCTGGAGGAGGACGGAAGCTTTTGCGAGCCTACCTGGAAGACCACGGACATGACGCCCGAGGCCGCCCAAAAGGGAGGATACGCACATTTTATGCTCAAGGAAATTCACGAGCAACCCGAGGCACTTCTCAAATCCCTGCTCCCCAGAGTTCAGAACGGACTGCCGAACTTTGCCGCAGATGGCATTGAGGATTCCTTCTGGAAGGAGATCAAGGGCATCCAGATCGTGGCTTGCGGATCGGCAATGCATGCGGGACTGGTCGGCGCGCGTCTTCTGGAGGAGGTGGCCGGCATCCCTACCGGCGTTTATATCGCATCGGAGTACCGTTACCATCCGCCGCTTGCACAGGAAGGAACGCTTGTGATCATTATCTCCCAGTCGGGTGAAACGGCAGATTCTCTTGCCGCACTGCGCTATGCAAAGTCGAAGGGACTTCCCACGCTCGGTATCGTCAATGCGGTTGAAACCTCGATTGCACGCGAGGCAGATAAGCGCGTTTACACGTATGCAGGTCCCGAGATCGCCGTAGCGACCACAAAGGGATACTGCACTCAGGCTTCGGTTCTTTATCTGATGGCACTGGCCATTGCGAGAGCAAAGGGATTGCTCTCGGATGAAAACACGAAGAAGCAGCTTCAAGAGCTGATCCAGGACGGACCGGATGCGATTCGGAGCATGATCGCGCAGATCGACCGTTTCCGTGAGCTGGCAGAAAGACTGTCCAAGAGTGAGCACATCTTCTATATCGGACGCGGAATGGATTATGCTATGGCTATGGAGGCATCGCTCAAGCTCAAGGAGATTTCGTATATTCACGCAGAGGCGTACGCCGCAGGTGAATTGAAGCACGGAACGATCTCGCTGATTGAGGAGGGAACACCCGTAATCGCGATCTCTACCGAAACCGCACTTTATGAAAAGACCGAGAGCAACGTGCGAGAGGTAGGAAGCCGCGGAGCATACGTGATCCTGCTTTGCAGAGAGGATACGCTGGGACGCACGCAGGCAGCCGATGAGGTCGTTGCGTTGCCCTGCACCTCGGATGCAGCATGCCTGTTTGGTGCGCTGACGGCAGTGCAGCTGCTGGCATACGAAACCTCCGTTCTGCGCGGATGTGACGTAGACCGTCCCCGCAATCTTGCAAAATCGGTAACCGTAGAGTAAGACATTGCGTTGATTAAACGCGATTTTCAAAAAGGCAAGAGCAGATGAAATGCTGCTACAAGACAAAGATCCGCCCCTTCAACCGAAGGGGCGGATCTTGTGATTCATTGCTATATTTACCGAATGGCACTTTCGACGTCTGGCTCAGCGGAAAGTATATCGTACCCAAGAGCGCACTCGTGGACTTCCTCGTAGATGATTTCGCCTTCGAGATCGTCCATAAGTCGACGTGGCATATGAATACGATTCTGCTCTTTACGGAGAAGGAGTAAAGCAAAACACAGCCTCACCAAAACGGTGGGGCTGTGGTTTTTCAGTTCATTGTCAAAAATCTGTTTTAGCGCAAAAAAATGATTTCTAAGTGTCAATAATATCTTTTATTACCTTTTTCGTAATTACATTTCCGACATAAAGTTTGTAAATTTTCGTAGGTCGATTT
>JAFOGE010000016.1 GCA_017386965.1 Clostridia bacterium | reverse complement strand
GAGCATCGGACTGTGAAACGAGGCCATACCAACCGGGGAGGTAGCGGATCCCTGTACCTGAAATCCGCTATAGCAGGGGTGGATCCCTTTTTTGAGGGAGAAACTTTTACGAATGGAGTTGCATCCCTTGTGTTGAGGAATGGGTCTTGCGCAATCGGGCATCGTGAACCATGTCAGGTGGGGGACCAAGCAGCATTAAGCGGTTACCCCGATGTGCCGCGAGGGCGCCTGTTCTGAGCAAGGGGCGTAAAGATCGCGTGGAAGCGACTTTCGATCTTAAGGTGTATGGTCTTGTTTTGCAGTCCGGTGCTTTCTTTGAAAAAACATTTGCCGACCGAGCCAAAGCGTCGGCATTTCCTGTTTAGAAGCGAATTTATCATAAAGGAGGAGTGAACATGCATCAGGCATTATACCGCAAGTGGCGTCCGCAGACCTTTGACGACGTGTGCGGACAAGAGCATATCACGTCCATCCTCCAATATGAGGTGGAGCATAAGGCTCTCAGTCATGCCTATCTGTTCTGCGGCTCACGCGGAACCGGAAAAACCACCTGCGCCAAGATCCTGGCAAAGGCGGTCAACTGTGAGCATCCCGTAAACGGCAATCCGTGTGGGGAATGCGCATCCTGTCGGGCGATCGATAGCGGCGCCGCAACCGACGTGCTGGAGATGGACGCCGCCTCGAACAACAGCGTCGATAATATTCGTGAGATCCGTGACGAGGTCATCTATTCTCCCTCCGCACTGCGCTATCGCGTCTATATCGTGGACGAGGTGCATATGCTCTCCACGCCCGCCTTCAACGCTCTGCTCAAGACCCTGGAGGAGCCGCCGGAGCACGTGGTCTTTATTCTGGCAACCACCGAGTTGCAAAAGCTTCCTGCAACCATCATTTCGCGTTGCCAACGCTTTGATTTTCGCCGCATCTCTACCGATGTGCTGATCGGGCGTCTGACTTATATTGCCAAGGAGGAGGGAATTTCCCTCGACCCGGATGCGGCAAGAATGCTTGCAAGACTTGCGCAGGGAGGCATGCGCGACGCCATCAGCCTTCTAGAGCTTTGCGCGGGCAGCCGAAAGTCGGTTACTCCGGAGATCGTAGAGGAATCCGTCGGCTTGACGGGCAGAGAGGCAGTTCTGGAAACGGTCAATGCTATCGCCGCGCGGCAATACGATCTGTTGTTTGCGCGCATCGATGAGATCGTGCGGTCCTCCAAGGATATCGAAGTCTTCTGGCAGGATCTGATCTCCCTATACCGTGATATTCTGGTCGTCAAAACGACCGACCGCTCGGTTTCCTATCTGGATCTGACGGATCGGGAAGCGGAGGCTTTGCGGGAGGTAGCGGGAAAATTCCGAAAGGAAACCGTTCTGTATCACTGTAAGCTTTTGGAGGACGCCTTCTTTGCAATGCAAAAGGCGAACAGTGTCAAGAGAATTGTGGCGGAAATGACGTTGGTTCGTATGTGCGATGACGCATTGGATCAATCCCCGGAGGCAATCCTTTCGCGTATTGCGCGTCTGGAAGAGAGAATGATTCTCGGAACGGTTTCGGCTCCTGCCACGGCGGGGAAGGAACCTTTGGAGAGCAGACCCAAGGAAAAGACACAGGAAAAGGCGGAAGCCAAAACCGCCGTGCCTCCCCAGAAGAAGCAAGAGGCACCGGCTGCGGATGGCAAGCGACTGCTTCGGCCGCTGCGCAACTGGATGGAGGTTGTAGAAAGGGTCAGCCGAAGCGATGATATGATGGCAGGCTTTTTCAAGATGTCACGGGCATTTACCTCCAATGACGGAAAGATCGTTGTCCGGTTTACCAATGCCTTTGCAATACAGCTTTTGGGACAGGGAAACGCCTTGCTGTCCTTGCGTGCGTCCCTTGCAACGGTGCTTCAGAGAGAGGTTAGAGAGCAGGATCTGGTTCTCGAGGTGGCCGATGAGAAGACGGAAGCTTCGATCATTGATGAGATTTTAGAAGCCTCGGAAGAGAACTGACTATTTTTGTTAAGGAGAAAGAATCATGAAAGCAAACATTCCAAAGGGTATGGGCGGCGGACCGCAAAATATGCAGGCAATGATCCGCCAGGCACAAAAGATGCAGGAGGATATGGCCGCAAAGCAGGAGGAGCTGAACGAGCGCGAGTATGACGTTTCTGCAGGCGGCGGTGTTGTCAACATTAAGATCAACGGCAAGAAGGAGATCCTTGCGATCGATCTGAAGCCGGAAATTGTCGATCCCGATGATATCGAAACGTTGTCTGATATCCTGGTAGCGGCCGTCAATGAGGCGATCAAGCGCGTGGATGACACCAACAACGCCGAGCTGAATAAGATCACGGGGCCCATGAACCTGCCCGGACTTTTCTGATCGAATGGCAGAGTATATCGAATCTCTCCGTCTGCTTGCAGAGCAGTTCGCAAGACTGGAGGGGGTAGGCAAAAAATCGGCCATGCGAATGGCATTTTCGATTTTAGAGTTGAATGAGGAGGAAGCAAAGGCCTTCTCACAGGCAATTTTGGATGCGAAAGAAAAGATCCATTTTTGCCCCATTTGCCAGAACCTGACCGACCGTGACGTTTGCCCGATCTGTGCGGATGAGAATCGCGACCGTTCCTTGATCTGCGTCGTTTCCGATGCGCGCACCGTTCTTGCAATGGAGAAGGTGCGGGAATATCGGGGAACCTATCACGTCCTGCATGGGCTGATTTCTCCTATGAACGGAGTCACACCCGATCAACTCAAGATCAAGGAGCTTTTGGCGCGTGTAAATGATCCGGAGAATCCGGTGGACGAGATCATTGTGGCAACCAATCCCACTGTTGAGGGAGAGGCTACCGCGATGTATCTTTCCAGATTGCTCAAGCCGCTTGGAGTACAGGTAACGCGTTTGGCTTACGGTGTGCCGGTCGGCGCAGATCTGGAATATGCCGATGAGATCACGCTCTTCCGTGCATTGGAAGGTCGGCGCGAGGTTTAAGATAGCCGTTTTCTTCCTTTATATTTATAGGAAATCCGGCGAACACTTTGATGAAGAAGAGGGGACGAGAAACCGATGCAAGCTTGCACGGATCTCGCCCTTCTTTTTTAAGTTGTTGAAAATGCACAAAAGAAGATGCTCTTTTCATACAAAACAAACAAAGCAAACAAAAACGAAAAAAAGCGAAAAAAATATCAAAAAAGGCTTGACAAGATGCCTAAAAAATGATAAAATATGTAGGCTCGCGTCCGAGAGGATGAAAAATCCAAAACTTGAAAAGATTTTTTGAAAAAAATGCAAAAAAGCCTTGACAAGTGAAGGCGGATGTGGTATAATGAGCAAGTCGCCGCGCAAGCGGAGGCGAACTGATCCTTGAAAATTGAACAACAAGAGAGAAGTACAAAGCATATAAAGTATGTGCGAACGGATCTCGAACAATAGACGTCGCGGATGAGCGCGGTCAGGCTCAGCGGCTTCGGTTCAAAGGGATTGCGCCCCATTTCGCCGCGGGCGAGGAACAGCAGCTCGTCCACCAGCTTTTTCATATAATCCGATT
>JAFOGE010000150.1 GCA_017386965.1 Clostridia bacterium | reverse complement strand
GTTGCAAAGGATCCCGACTGGGCAAAGAAGGCCTCCACGATGGTCACCAGCGGCCCCTTTAAGCTTGGTAAGGTCATCTATTCCGAGGTTACTCTCGATTCCTTTGAGCTGGTCAAAGAAGTCCTGCTCAAGGACATGGGCATTGATCTGGCTGCACTGAAGATTGAAGAGCTGGAAAAGAGCACCCGCCTTTCCTCCAACCTGAAGATGAGCGATGCCGATATTGCGAGAATGATCGAGCTGATCGATGCCAAGATCACTGCTGCAATCGGCCCGCACTCCTTCCGCCCGAACATTGAGGACAAGAACAGCGACAACTATATGCGTACCAGCAACGTCGGTGATGTTACGAGCTATATCGACAATACCGTCGTCAGAGGCGACCTCGCTCCCAAGAACCTCTACGGAAACACGGAGGCCGGTGATCCTTTCGCCAAGCCCCAGTCCTCTAAGGTCAAGGAGATCAGCTACTTCTATCTGGAGCGCAACAAGTATTACGGCCGCAACGATGAAAAAGAGGATCCCATCGACAAGGGCGTAACACCTTACCGCCTGCTGGTGGATTGCTCCAAGACGCCCGAGCAGATCCTCGCAGCCTACAAGGCCGGCGAGATCCACTATTTCAACAGCATTCCCCTTTCCCTGCGCAACGACTCCTACGTGGCTGAGAACGTTACGGTTACGAACGGCCTTTCCACCTTTACCTGCTATCTGAACGAAAACGCTCTGATCAACGGCCAGTACCTCTTTGCAAATGAGAAGGTGCGCCAGGCACTTTCCCTTGCCATTGACCGTGATGAGATCGCTTCCGCAATCGTTTACGCCGGCCCTGCAACCGGATTGGTCTGCCCCGGAGTATTCGAAGGAATTGAAAAATCTAAGACCGACTTCCGCTCCGTTGGCGGAAGCATCCTCGGAACCGACGAGAACCCTGCCAAGGCAGCCGAGCTGCTGCAGGAGGCAGGCATTACCCCCTCGGATTTCTCCTTTAGTATTAAGGTTTCCAAGAACGACGAGGTCCACTGCGCAATCGTGGAAATGATTGCCGCAAAATGGAATGCGCTTGGCTTTAACGTCAAGGTCGATTACGTCAGAACGATCGAGAACAACGATTATCTCAAGAGTGTCAACGGTATCGTTACCGATATTTGTGACGATCCGATGGTAGAGTCGATCCAGAAGAGCGAATACGAGGTGATTGCAATGGATTACGTTGCTTTCTCCGCAGATGCCTTCTCCATGCTCTCCAACTTTGCACTTTCCTTCTCCGGTATGGCTCTGGATATCAATCTTGAGGCGAACTCCTACAATCTGACTGCTCATACGACCGGCTACAACAGTGAGGAGTACAACAACCTCATCGAGGCAATCTACTACCTGCCCTATTTCGCAACTCTGACCGAGAACGACTACACCTTCCTGGGTATCTACGGAGAGGATTCTGAGGATATCGAAAATGCAAAGGTGGAGTTCAAGGCTCTCTACAATGCCATCAAGGCAATTTACAATGCCAACGGCATTACTCCCACCACCAAGTCCTCCGAGTGGGAAAAGCAGAGAATGATCCTCCTGCACAAGGCAGAGGAGCTTCTCCTTTCCGATATGCCCGTGATCCCCGTCGTCTTCAACAAGAAGGCTTCGATGGGTCTGGATGACTTCACCGGCATCAAGTCCGCCTTCTATACCGACAATCTCTTCCACAAGGCAAAGCTGAAGAACTATCAGGATTACACCTACATTGATGAGATCGGCGACACCGTTTCCATCTTTGCGGATTTCCCTGTGATCTACTGGGATAAGAAGGGTCAGGATTTCTCCGCAGGCACTGACGCAAAATAATCAAATCCAAACGCAATGTTTGGGGGATGCTTCCACGGTTTCCGTTCGGTTGCATCCCCCGCTCCTTTTTTTCTACCTTTTTATTTATTAAATTCTTGCTTTTTCGCAAAAAATGCTTGACAATAAGAAAAAAATGTGGTATCCTATCCGTTGGTAACTTAAATGCGATGATGAAGTCAGCAGGCAGAGATCCGATTCTCCAGAGAGCACTTTCTCGGCTGAAAAAAGTGTGTATCCCTCTGTGTTGCATTTCCCTTCGGAGCAGATTGGATGAAAGGGCCACCTCCCCGTTAGTCCGATCCGGCAGGCACCGTTATTCGCCGCCAAAGTGTTGGCTTTGAGCCGAAAATTCGGGTGGTACCGCGGGTAGCTTTGCGCCTCGTCCTGATGCTTGGACGGGCGTTTTTTGTTTTCTGCCCTACACGCACCCAAACGAAAGGAAGAACAAAAACATGAAAGAAATGCTTTCTCGCATCCAAAACGAGGCATTGGAGCAGATCCATGCTCCCGAAGCAGATCTGGAGCAAATCAAGATCAAGTACCTCGGTAAGAAGGGAGAACTGACCGCCGTTCTGCGCGGTATGGGATCTCTCTCTCCCGAGGAGCGCCCGATCGTCGGTCAGATTGCAAACGAGGTGCGCGCCGCCATCGAAAGTGCCATCAATGAAAAAAAGCAAGAGCAGGAAGCTCTGGCACTTGACGCAAAGCTCAAGGCTGAAAAGCTGGACGTAACCATGCCCGGCACGCCTGCCCCTATGGGACATATGCATCCGCTGACGCAGGTTCAGCGCGAGCTGGAGGATATCTTTATCGGCATGGGCTTCTCCATCGTAGAGGGTCCCGAGGTAGAGCTGGACTACTATAACTTCCAGGCGCTTAACATTCCCGAGAACCATCCCGCGCGCGATACGCAGGACACCTTCTATATTGCTGAGAACGTGCTTCTCCGCTCCCAGACCTCGCCCGTGCAGGTACGCACCATGGAGCATCAGAAGCCTCCGAT
>JAFOGE010000149.1 GCA_017386965.1 Clostridia bacterium | reverse complement strand
TACCAATAATAGCGCCAGTTGTTGGTGGGCGCCTTGATGAGGATCAGGGCAACGCCATTCTTCTCGCAGAGCAGGCGCATCTGCTCCAGATAGAACATCGCCGTTGCGGGAAGCGTGTAATCCGTAAGCGGAACGCCCTCGCGGTCCGAGGTCTTTGGAAGGACCCCCGTTTGCATCAGGTAGCCGTTGTGGGATACCTTGTCCCGATGGAACAGATATTGCCAATCCTCCGCAGAAAGCTCGTCCCAGCGGCTGTGAAAGCGCAGCAGCGGAAAGAGATAGGAAATGGCGCTCTCCCCCTCGGTCATAGAGGCGCGGATCGCGCGAAGCTTCGAGAGGGACCAGTGCATGCCATCCAGCGTCATGCGGTTATAGGCCTCGTTTTGAGGCTCTCCGTATTTGAGCGCATAAACGTTGAAAACAACGGCCTGCGGCGTTTCGGTCCGCAGCATTTCCTCCAAAAGATAATAGGACTGCCACGGAAGCTGCTGCGCGCTTCCGCGGATATAGGAGGTCAGGCCGTATTCCTCCCAGAGCGTGGGAGGCGTAAAGCACTCATAGACCTCGCAATCTCCTACAAAAAGCACGTCGTGAGGATGCTCCTCCGCGTAGTACTCCCGAATCAAGGCTCCCTCTCGCAGATCGGTCACGTATTTTGGTACGAGCAGGATCTGAAAAAAGCCCAGGAGCAAAAGCGTTGCAAGGACCAGACCCGTGCAACAAAGAATCTTCTTTTTCATATCTTCCCTTTCAGGGTATCAGAATTGGTTGTAAATGAACTGCGACGCATCGTATCCAATGCCGTACGCTCCGAAAAGGAGGATGGCAATCACAACGAGGCAAAGGCCCGCGCAAAGGAGGATCGGGCGCTCGGCAAACCACTCCCGCATCGGGCGTTTTTTCCCAAGCCGTGAACCGACGGCCAAAAGGAGAATGCCGCAAAGCAGCACGCACCAGTCGGAAACGGAAAGGCCGAAGGAGGTCAGTCCTCCACAGAAAAGCTCGCCGATATTCCAGTTGGTAAGCATGCTCCACCACATCCGGAAGGTGATCGAAACATCTCGGTAGCAATCCAGACTGCGGATCAAGCCCATGAGCAAGAAGGTGCGCACCGCCTGCCATGTACCCCACATACGAGAGCCGCCGACGGACGGAAACCGCTTGTGAAAGCGTGCATAAAGAGGCTGCAGCTCCTGCGATACCAGAATCACGAGGCAGTTGAGCAGTCCCCAAACGATAAAATTCCATCCTGCGCCGTGCCAAAGTCCCGTGAGAAACCACGTAACGACCGTAGCGATGTAAACCGGCAAGCGTTTTCCCACGGCAGTCCCGAGCGTTTCACGCGACCACTTGGAGAATCGCTGCATGCCCTTCGTTACCGAGAGCGGATAGAATACGTAATCGGTAAACCAGGTTCCCATGGTAATATGCCAGCGGCGCCAGTATTCCTTGGTGGAGCGGGAGGAAAACGGGCGGTCGAAGTTCTCCGCCAGGCGGATCCCCAGCATCTCGGAAAGACCGATCGTAATATCGATCCCTCCCGTAAAATCGCCGTAGATCTGCGCCGAATACAACAGGATCAGCAAAAAGACGTAAATTCCCGTAAAGCCGCCGTCC
>JAFOGE010000148.1 GCA_017386965.1 Clostridia bacterium | reverse complement strand
GTAGGGGCGACCATTGGTCGCCCGAAAGCAACAGACGTATTGCGTTTCAGCCTCCATAGCCACTTTTCTCTTTGACACCGCAGGCGCAAAGAGAAAAGTTACCAAAAGAGAAACGCCCAAGGTCATTTCGCGCTCTGCGGAGCGCGAGGAGGGCTCCGCGCCCTCCACCTGCGCCCACTGGCGTGGGGGCTATGGAGCGCTCACGCGCGGTACACACCCGCCTCGTGTCGCGAAATGCGCTCACGCGCGTCGCGTTGCCATATGGAAAGCAAAACCTTTCAACCCCTTCTTGCGCCCTCTATCCCCTTTATCTTATGAATCTTTTTTTCGATTCATGCAAAAAAACGATTGCAATATTTGTCCGATTGTGCTACAATAAAAGATGATACGTTTTTACCTGAAGATCGACCGGTTTTTTTCCGAGAAAGGACTCCCATGAATACCCCTTACCGTCTTTATTCCTCCCTTCCCTCCGCAGAGGAAGGACGCACCTGGGCAGAAATCGACCTCTCCGCCCTGCGACATAACTACCAATATTTGACCAATGAGGCCAGGAAAGCCGATCCCGAGGCGCGGCCGATCTGCGTTGTAAAGGCAGACGCCTACGGTCACGGCGCACCCGCCTGCATCCGTACGCTTTTGGAGGAGGGCTGCGACTTTTTTGCCGTGTCCTGCCTCAACGAGGCCATCGCCGCACGTGAGGTCTGCCGTGAGGCGGACAAAAAAGCGGAGATCCTCATTCTCGGCTACACCAATCCCTCTCTTGCCTCACTCCTTGCGAAAAACGACCTGATCCAGACCCTTCTCTCGGCCGATTACGCCGACCAACTGGAGAAAGAGGCTCTTCGCCTTGGCATCTCGGTGCGCGTTCACGCCGCAGCGGATACCGGAATGAACCGCATCGGCTTCCCCGCACAGGATTTTCGATCGGTGAGCGACACCGTCAGTCGCTTGACGAAGCTCTGCCGCAGCAGGGCCCTTCGCCTGGAGGGCGTCTTCTCGCATCTTGCCGCAGCCGACGAGCCGATGGGCTCCTCCGGCGAACAGCTGACGCGGCTGCAATGCGAGCGCTTCCGCGCCCTCTGCTCGGCACTCGTGAAGCCTACGAAAGGAGCCCTCTTCTATCATTTGTGCAACAGCGCAGGCACTCTGCGCCTTCCCGAGGACCTCTTTGACGGATACCGTCTTGGGATCCTCCTCTACGGCGCGCCCCCCTCTCCCGATTTTTCCCTTCCCGTCCGCCCGGTCATGCGTCTGAAAACACGGATCTCCCACATCCATACGCTCCCCGTAGGAGAATCGGTGGGCTACGGAGCGACCTTCTCGGCCTCCTCTCCGCGCAAAATCGCCACCCTTCCCATCGGATATGCCGACGGCCTGCTCCGCGCCTTTCGCGGAGGCACGGTAACGATAGAAACGAAGAACGGTATGCAAAAAGCACCCGTGGTTGGCCGCATCTGCATGGATCAGTGCATGATCGACGTGACCGACACCGCGGCAGAGCCGGGGGACGTTGTGACCTTATTCGGGAATGATCCCGCGGAGCTGGCCGCCTATTCGGAAAGAGCCTCTACCATTGACTACGAATGCCTCTGCCTCATCTCCGCGCGCGTTCCGCGTGTGTATGTGGACGAAAGGAAATAAGCATGTCAGCTTCTGTAAAAAGCAAGGTCGCTCACGAGATCCGTCGGAACGACTTTCACGCCCGAAGATGCAAAGGCGATTCTCCGCTCCATTGTCCGCCGCATCTGCACAGCGACCTTGAGCTGGTCTATCTGGAAAAGGGCTCTGCGGTCGCACACGCGGACGACGTGACCGAAATCTTGGAGGAGGGCGGCGTATTCCTCTCCTTTCCGAATCAGACGCACTACTATTCCAGCCTTGGGAAGCAGGAATCCTATATGCTCTTTATTATTAAGCCGGACCTGTTCCCCGAGTACCTGGATCTGTTTCGAAAGAGCGTTCCCGTATCCCCCGTCATCCCCAATGCAAGAGAGATCCCACGGGTGGACGATCTGTTCCATATGCTCTGGGAAAGTGAGCAGGAAAAGGGAATCCCGCCCGTGCAAAAGGTGAAGCGCCGCTGCGGATATCTGCTGGCGCTCCTCTCGGAGCTTCTCGCGCACATGCAGCTCCGCAGTGTGGACGAGGAAAGCTCCAATACCCTGCAGATCATCATCCGGTATTGCTCCGAACATTTTTCGGAGAATATCTCGCTGGCCTCTCTGGAGAAGGATCTGCACTTGAGCAAATACCATCTTTCCCACCTCTTTCACACCAAGCTTGGCCTTCCTTTTAACGACTATATCAATTCCCTGCGCATTTCCGAGGCCTGCCGGCTGCTGCTGAACACGCAAAAAGGCGTTGCGCAGATCAGCGAAGCCGTTGGTTTTAACACTCCGCGCACCTTCAACCGAGCCTTCATCCGACAGATTGGGCTTTCCCCCTCCGAATACCGCAAGGCAGACGCCTCGCAGACCCAAGCCAATCGGTTTACGCGGCTTACCGTAAGCGCACGGGCAACCGCCTCCTGTGCAAAGTCGAAGCCCTGAAGCAACAGACCCGAAGCGGATACGCACCGCGCGAGAGCGCGTTTCACGACACAAAGCGGATGCGCACCGCGCGAGAGCGCGTTTCGCAGCACCTTGCGGCTACGCGACGCGCGTGAGCGCTCCATAGC
>JAFOGE010000147.1 GCA_017386965.1 Clostridia bacterium | reverse complement strand
GATACCGTCCACGGCACCCGCCTCGTACATATCGCGGTTAACGCCCTGCAAGCCGGCAATGAAGGACAGGAAGGAGGTACCCAGCGAGGTCCAAAGGGCAACGACGATACAAAGGGGCATAACCCACTCGGCATCGCGGAACCAGGTTTCGGGCTCGTTAATCATACCCAGCTCCATCAGGGTTGCGTTGATCCATCCGTAGGAGTCCGCGCTGAAGAGCGTACCCCAGATCATATAGACCTGACCGGAAATGGAGGGGGCGTAGAAGATCAACGTAACGATTGCGCGGATCTTCGGGGAAAGCTCATTGATGAACCATGCAACCAGGAAGGACAAAAGGTAGGATACCGGTCCAACGATGGCGGCAAAGATCAACGTGTTCTTGCAGGAGAGCAGGAAGGTGTCGTCTGCAAAGAAGAGATTGATGTAGTTTTCCAGCCAAACGAAGTTCGGCCACTGGAGCATGTTAAAGTCGGTGAAGCTGATGATCACAGAAAGGACGACGGGAATGACCGTGAACAGGGTGAAGATGATGACGTAAGGCGCGATCATCGCATACGCGACCCAATTGCGCCGCATCTCCTTCAGGATCCACTGGGCGTAGCTCATATCCTTTCTGGCGACAGCCTTTGCTTTTGCTGTTTTTTGTGCCATTTGCTCTTTCTCCTTATATAGATTGTCGGTTTCTTAATAAGAAGCCAATGCATCTGCAGCATCCTGCAGCGCCTCGGAAATGAAGTAGATCAGCTCATTCTCGTTCAGACTGTCGATTGCGAATCCGCCGTACTTCTCCTCAGACGTCTGTCTGGAGATGTTGACGTAATAATCCGGAACCGTAACCGTTCCGCCGCTGACCTTATGGTACTCCTTGTATCCGTGCTGCTCAGGAAGAAGCTCCGCAAAAGCAGTTGCCGTATCGTAAACCTGCTCGATTCTTCTCTCGGCGTTGACGATCGCGTACTTCGCAGCCTTGATCACGTCTGCATACTTACTGCCGTAGCGCTCCTCCAAAAGCTTGACTGCCTCGGTGGCCTGATTCAAACGCTTCTGGGAAAGTTTCTGTCCAATCTGGAGGGTTTCCAGCTTGAACTCCTCGCGCTTACGTGTGATCTCGGTGTTGATGATGTTGATGTAGCTGAGCATCTCAGTCGTAGGATCTGCATCCTCGTTGTAGGCAGCCAGGAATGCGAAGTTGGTGTAACGGCCGATGATGTAGGAGCCGGGATAGTTGGGAATTGCCGCCAGGTTCTCAAATTGCTTGGAAACCTGCTCGTACTCCTCGCGCGTCCAGGTCATGCTCTTAAGCGCGTCACGGTTCGCGGTGGAGTGCTTTGCGGAGTCACCCATGATCGCAACCATCTCGTTTGCGTAGTCGATCTGGCACTGCGAGCCGGTCTGCCACTCCATGAACTTCCAAGCGCTTTGCTTGTTCTGCGTTCCGGAGATCATAACGGTTGCAGTCGCTCCGGAAATGGACTCATTCTTAATGGAGCCATCCGCCTGCTTGAAGCCGGGCATCGGAACGAAGGTCCACAGACCGTCAAGCTCGGTGGCAAATACCTTCAATTGATTATAAAGAGCGGTGTAGTTGGAGATGATGATGGGCATCTCACCGGTACGGAAGCGGTTTGCCGCATCGTACTGGTAGGGGAAGGAGTACTGCGTAAACATATTACACATCTTCTCGAAGGCTGCAAGTCCCACGACCGAGTCGAGGTTGATACGCATACCCTCATCGGCGAAGAGCTCGCCGCCCATCTGGTAAAGGAAGATCTTGTAGTCGGTCGTAACACCGATCTCCATGTTGTTGGACTCCAGCTTGGACTGTGCAACGTAGATATCCTCCCAGGTTTTGGGAATCTCAATGCCAAGCTCTGCCAGAATGTCCTTACGGACGAACATCATGGAGAAGGACTGCGTTTCGGGAAGTCCGTAGTAGTGCATATCGCCGTCCGCATCCTCAAGGCCAAGCACGACCATGGCGGCTGCGTTGTAGCTCTTATACATGGCTTCCTCAAAGGCCTCTACCGAATCGTACGCCAGCGTTTCGATCTGCTCAAGGGCGCCACGAATTGCGTAGTTGATAACGTTGTCGTCACCCAAGCCCATGTAAATATCCGGTCCCATGCCCGCCAGGATGGAAGGCAGAAGCGTTCCGGCGTTAACCAGCTTCAGGTTTACAGCGATATCGTAGTTGGGGGTAAAGTTGTTGGTGGAGAGGTTACGCAGAACGTTTGCCTGGTCACGTCCGTAAGGAACCCAGACCTCAACGCTCTCGCTGACGTCAATGTCACCCATCGCTCCCATACTGTTGTAGTCACGCAGGAAGCTCTGAATGAAGCTCTTGACCTCATGCACCAGAGTCTGCCAGAAGTTGGCGGCTGCCTTCGGAACCTCGGCCTCCGAATTCTGGATGCAGAGATAATCAAGCTGCAGCGGCTGCGTCTTCGCATCGGTCAGGAAGGTACCGAGCGAACCGACATAGCTCTTGAAGGTATCAAGATTCTTTGCAATGGTATCCTCGTCGGTCACCATTTCCTCAATCAAAACGTAGAGCTTATCGCAGACGCCGGTGTAGGTCGATGCTACACCCGCAGACGTCTTGAGGAAGTTGGACAGCGCCTTGAGTGCTGTTGCCTGCTCACTCATGTTGTTGAGAACCTCAGGGAGGAGGCTGTAGAAGTTGTAATCGCGGTAATCGTCGGGGGTGGTTCCCGTCAGCTTGAGGATGCTCAGGTAGTCGTTGTTGAGCGCGGTCAGGATCGACTCGATATTGCGAACCTGCTCGTTCATCGATCCCAGCGTAACCTCGAAGCGAAGGGTGTAGACCACACCTGCCTCGAAATAGATCTTGTAGTTATCTGCATTGCCGGAGGACGTCAGACCCGAAACCTGCCAGTTATCCGAATAGTCGTACCGGAGGATCGCAGCCTCTGCAAAGGGAGCGCCATTGTAATAGCCGGCGGTATTGTTAAAGGTAGCCTTGTAGTCCGCCTTGCTCTTGTTGGTAAAGATCTGCAAGGAGCGGGAAACGTACATACCGTCCAGATAGCTCTGCTTGAAGCGAGAGTAAATGTTGTAGAAGCCGGAGGTTTCTACCGAGAACTTATACTCTGCCCACTGACCGGAGGTAGCCCACTTTTCCGTACCAATGGTGTTCAGCACGGTTCTGGTGGTATCTACGGGAGAGGACAACGCAGAGGAGCGGTCCTCGATCGGATAGACAACGTTGGTGGAGGTGTTGGAGGTGTATTCGGCCTCCAGCTTTACCTTATCCGAGCCTTCCTTATATCCGCCGATCATTGCCTCAACGTCAGCCTTATACTCTTCATAAGACTTCATCGCAGCATAGGGGGTCAGCACGATCTTCGAGATGACAACGGCCTCGTTGACGCCGTCCAGTGCCAGATCGACCGTACCCTCTGCAGTAGGCTCAATCACGAAGCCAAGCGCATCTGCATAGTAGCCGTCGCTGTCGCGCAGCGTGTAGGAAGCCCATTGCTCAACCTGCTCCATGGTGGGGCGGATCTCGTTTCTCTCATTATCGGTGAGGAAGAAGCGAAGCTCGTAGCGATTGAGGAAAGCGTTCACCTTTTCGGTAACCACCTCAGGCTGCTGAACGGTAACCGACTTGCCATCCTCGGCCACGGTATAGATCAGACCGGCATCCTTTGCAGCAGCCTCCAGTTCGGCCAGAGAATCATTCTTGCCCAGCTCGTAGGTTGCCGAGATTGCCGTTTCGCCGTCCGGCATAAAGGACGCCCAGATCTTCGGAATGGTCAGCGAGCGCGCCTCTGCAAAGGGAACGGAGCCGTTGAGCTTGAAGGAACGCTCAACCGCAGTCGGCTTACCGGCCAGAGAATAATACTCCAAGCCGATGAAGTACAGGCCGCCCTCCGTCATACCGAGTGCTGCCAGATCCAGCGTCCAGGTAACCGATCCGTAGTCCGGAGTGTAAAGCGCCCACTGCTTATCGGAGCCCTCTCCGTACTCTGCCGGATAAACCAGGTCCGCCTGATTGTAGCCTGCCGAAACGGCTGCGGCAAGGGAGGAATAGACCGTTCCGTCCTTGGCCGTCATCGTCCAGGAGCCATCCTTGATCTCGATGACGTTTCCGGCGGTATCCTTGAATACCAGATCCTTCGTTGCATCAAAGGTCAGGATTTCCTTTCCCGTTTTGTTGGTTCCGAAATAATCGGAGTACATCTTCATGTAATCGTCATAGGAGATCGTGCTCATCTGATCCTTGAAATCCTCGATGGACGCGCCTCCGTAGTCGTTGCCGTCGGCATGGACAACGATTACAATGCTGCTCACAAGAATCAGAGTTGCTAAAAGCAGGCACATGATTCTCATGATCTTCGTGTTTCTCATTTGCGTTTCCTCCTGCAAATATTTTCAAGCAAATCCTTGTCCGGGGCCTCTCCCTCTCGCGTACGCGGATGTGCGCATGCGCGGGCGGAAGAAAAACATCGGCGCCAATTGCGGCAATGCAAGTGCAATCGACGTCAACGATTCTCAAAAAAGGCCGTTTTTTCGGGCGGATCATGGCTTGAGCCGCCGATAGGGCAAAGTTAGCCTATAACGTTTATATATAATACCATAAAAAACGGATTCTGTCAAGCACTTCCTCGCACGAAAAGCAGGCGCCTTCCCTTCCAAAAAGCCCCAAAATTCATTTTTCCGAGGAAAAGTCGTTGCAAAAAATTTACAATCTTCCCTTCTCTTTTTTCGCCCATTTTCTTCCATTTTCGATAAGTAAATTGTATTTACGCATTTTTCGTTCGAAACGCTATGATTTTCCCGATTTTTGTTTATTTTTTTCGATCAAAAAGCCATGTTTTAGATCTGACAAAAAATATGTAAATATAATTTACCACAAAAAGAGTTTTGACCGTTCGTTGAAACATTCAAAAAGGGGTTTTTGTTTTTGTACACATTGCACAATTTATGAACGATTTTTTCTACATCGAAAATCCCCCAAAGGAGCAAAAAAAGAGGGCGTGCAAAGCCTTGAAAAGAAAGAGCGGAAACCGCCTTGCTATGCTTGCAGAGCGGTTTCCGCATCCATATTCCTTTTTCCAAGCAAGTCCTGCCTCCGCGAGCCTCGAGCGGCTTTAAGGCTCCTCCCGACGCCCAACCAAGCGGCAGTATTCCTCATAGGTACAGAGCATACGAACTGCGGCCAGAAGTGCGTTCGGTGTCATTCCGGCAGGAAGCTCCAGCTTCTGCGCAAAGGCATCGCGGCGAGCGGCACTGTTCTCGCCTCCGGTCAAGCCATCCATATAAAAATCCGTCTTCGAAAGCGGGTTCTCGGCGCGTCGATGCATAGCCGAGGCATCTGCGTAGGGGGCAAATAAACGGATCAGGCATTCCTTCTCCATGCCCTCCACACCAAGCACTCCTTCCGCAGAGGGATGCGCCTTTCTGCGCTCCTTCCCCGGAATGCGGGGAACGTAAAGCTGGATCAGGCGATCTGCGGGAATCGACGAGGTAAGATAGGAGCGAATCAGCTTCCCTGCTCCGTCGCTATCGGTCAACAGAAGAATCGGGCTTCTCTTGGCAAGGGTACGAAAGAGCTGCATTTTTTCGGCTCGGTTGAAAACGCCAAAGCCATCGGTGGTGAGGATCTGAGCCTCGATCACCTGCTCCAAGCGCAATTTGTCGTACCGTCCCTCCACGATCACGGGGAACGGAATTTGCAAGCGTGCATCGGTCACGGCATCACCTCAAGGCCCAAAAGAGCAGAACCAATGCACCGAGCAGGATACGGTAAACGCCGAAGGAGGCAAAGCTATGCTTCTTGAGGAAGTCCATCAAAAAGCGAATCGCAACGAGAGAAACGACAAAGGAAACCAAGCAGCCAACCGCCAAAACGATCCACGCATCCAACGGAATCATTGCGTTGCTATCCAGTACATACCCAAGGAAGCCAAGGATCTTGATACCGCTCGCCCCCACCATGGCAGGGATCGCCATAAAGAAAGAGAATTCCGCACCCGCCGTCCGGGAAAGCCCGAGCAGCATGGAACCGAGAATGGTAGAGCCGGAGCGAGAGGTTCCGGGAACGATGGAAAGAGCCTGAAACAAGCCCACGTAGAGTGCTGTTTTGCAATCGATTTCCTCCAGCGACGAGATCCGAGGCTCTTTCCCCTTATGAAAATGCTCAATGAGGATAAAGGCAACGCCGTACACGATCAGCATCGTTGCAACGACGATCGAATTGTAAAGCCAATCGTTGATATCGCGCGACGTCAGCGCCTCCAGCACCTTATCAAGCACAATCCCGACAAATGCCGCCGGAATGCTCGCGATCACTACCTTCAGCCAGATCGACCACGTGTTGCGTTTTTCCTGCACCGTTTTCTTCTTGGAAAAGGGCCAAAGCTTGCCCCAGAACAGAATGACGACGGCCAGGATCGCCCCAAGCTGGATCACGACCTCAAACATCTCCCCAAACTCCGCAAGCAGAACCGGATCCGAGGTGAATCGGAAGGGGAGCCAATCCTGC
Organism: Clostridia bacterium; assembly: GCA_017386965.1. Lineage (GTDB taxonomy): Bacteria > Bacillota > Clostridia > Oscillospirales > CAG-272 > UMGS1865. The sequence goes on along the minus strand of JAFOGE010000147.1, from coordinate 1,984 downwards.
AAGAGAATCAGATGCCCCGTGGAGCTGACGGGAAGCCATTCGGTAATTCCCTCCACGATGCCGTAAAGCACCGCCTTAAGCCATTCCAATATCATCATATCGCACAGTCCCCTTTCAATCTGTCCTTCGCGCGCTTTTCCAGCCCCTTGCCGGAGGATGCGCGCAAAATATCACCCGTATGTGCCTCAAAGGGCAAACGGCACCAATAGATCATCGAAGGATGCGGGGTGGATTCCAGGACCGAGCCGTCCGGTGCATACAGCTCACACACGTCAAACCCTCTTCCGATGCAGCCGGGCGAAATCAGCTCGGCTCGTTCCCCTGCGCAAAGCTTGTTGCGCTGGATAAAGCGATACAGTCGGCCTTCCTCATTTTCCATCTTGATTCCCGCATTTTGGAGCACACGTGCTTCGTTTTCATCATATTCGACCGCGGTGGAAAAGTATGCCTTCTCCCGGATATATCCGCACTCACTGACCAGTTGCGGATTCTCCATGGGATCATCAAAGTAGAAGCCTGTGCCGTACTCGCGGTGCGAAACGCTCTCCAGCTCCTCCCGCCATGCAGGATCGAATTGATAGGACGCAGGATCTTTTTCATAGGCGTCCATCGCCAAGCGGTAGGCGTTGGTCACGACGGCCGTGTAGTATGCGCTCTTCATACGTCCCTCAATCTTGAAGGAGGCGATGCCGCTCTCCATCAGCTCGGGGATATGCTCGATCATACACATATCCTTTGAGGACATAATGAAGGTCCCCACATGTTCCTGCTCTACGAGATCGAAATGCATATCAGGACGCTTCTCCTCCACAATGGAATAGTTCCACCGACAGGGCTGAGAGCAGGTACCTCTGTTACCGTCCCGTCCGTTCATGGCGTTTGCCAGCAGGCAGCGACCACTGTAAGACACACACATGGAGCCGTGAATGAAGGCCTCCAGCTCGATCTCCTCAGGCAGCGCGGCGCGGATGGCGCGGATCTCCTCCAGCGTCAATTCCCGTGCCAGCACCAAACGCTTAGCCCCCATCGCCGCCCATGCCTTGGCCGAGGCGGGGCTGACGATGCTGGTCTGCGTGGAGATGTGGATCTCCATCTCGGGCAGAATCTCACGAATGGTTGCAATCACTCCCAGATCGGCCGCTATCATCGCGTCGATCCCCGCATCCTTGACGTCCTGCAGGAATTTGCGAAGCAACGGATATTCCTGCACACGCGGCATGGTATTGACGGTCAGATAGATCTTTTTTCCACGGGCATGGACGTATCTTGCCGCCTCATAAAGCTCCTCTACCGTAAAATTATCCGCCGCCGAGCGCATTCCAAACATCTGCCCCGCCAGATAAACGGCGTCCGCTCCGTATTGGATCGCTGCCTTCATTTTTTCAAAATTCCCCGCAGGGGATAACAATTCGGGCATACGTACCTCTCCTTTATTTGCTCAACAGACGTTTCTTTCGTCCGTCTTGTAAAAACGGCAAGGGGAAGGAAGGCATCTTCGCGCTTCCGTTCCCCAACCGTTTTTTCATTATGCTTCGGTATTTTCCTCGACCGTGACCGCAATTCCAAGCTCCGCCAGATCCTTTGCCGCAACCGGCGTAGGACACTGGGACATCAGCTCGCTTGCATTCTGCACCTTCGGGAAGGCCACCACATCACGCAGAGAATCCGCGCCCGACATGACCATCGCCAAGCGGTCCAGACCCATACCGGAGCCGCCGTGCGGAGGTGCGCCGTACTTGTAGGCCTCCACAAGGAAGCCGAATTTTGCCTCGATATCCTCGGGAGTCAGTCCCAAGGCCTTGAACATCTTTTCCTGCAGCTGCCAGTCGGTGATGCGGATCGAGCCGGAAAGCAGCTCGGTGCCGTTCAGCACCATGTCATAGCACTTAGCACGCACCGCGCCGGGATCAGACTCCAGATACGGCAAGCACTCCTCAAGCGGCATGGTGAAGGGATGGTGCATCGCGTCCCAATGTGCCGTTTC
>JAFOGE010000146.1 GCA_017386965.1 Clostridia bacterium | reverse complement strand
GAAAGGGTAAGTCCGCCGCCGCTTCTGCGGTAGTACGGCATATCTCTCTCCACGCTTTTCATAATCTCGCCCACCGTGGTGTCGTAGCCCACTATCTTCACCTTTCCGTCTCCGGTTTTCATTCTCTGGATACGGTAGCTCTGCGACTCGGGATTGCAGCACCAGCGGCAACGAAGGATGCATCCCTTCAGAAAGACAACCGTGCGAATGCCCGGGCCATCGTGCGTAGAGAACTTCTGAATATCGAAGATCCTTCCCACGACCTGCTTGTTATCCATAAAGCATCGACCTTTCTCCTTGCCGAGCGCAGGGGTGCGTTAGAACGCAGTCTGCTCGGTTCGGTTGATAATATCGTCCTGCAAGGACTTGGAAAGCGTAGTAAAGAGCGCGCTGTATCCCGCAACGCGAACCACAAGGCTGCGGTACTTGTCGGGATTCTTCTGCGCATCGCGCAGGGTCTCACGGCTAACTACGTTAAACTGCATGTGGCTTCCCTTCTTTTCAAAGTAGGTCTGCACCAATGCCACGAAGTTCTCAAGTCCCGCGTCGCCCGCCAGGGCACTGGGATGGAACTTCATATTAAAGAGCGTTCCGTTGGATGCAATGCCGTGATCCAAAACGGATACGGAGTTTGCCGCCGAGGTCGGCCCGTTGACGTCGCGTCCCGCGCTGGGCGAAACGCCGTCTGCCACGGGAGTACCTGCATAGCGGCCATCGGGCGTGGCTCCCGTCTGTGCGCCGAGCGGAACGTTTGCAGACACGGGATAAAGTCCCGCCTGGAATTGTCCGCCGCGCGGATTATAATATTGAAGCAAAGGCTTCGTGTAGGTATAAGCAGCCTCTCGTGCCAGCGCATCGACCTCGGAAAGATCGTTTCCGAACTTGGGAAGCTCAAGGATCATCTCTCGGATCTCATCATAACGGGAATCCGACTTGCCCTGATTGACCGTGCGGTAGATCTCCTCCACCATCCGCGCATCCACGGAAAGCCCGTTCTTGGAAAGCTCCAGTGCGATCCGCTTGGTCAGCTCCTCAGCATCTCTGCCGGTAACGGAATCCTTGCCAAAGTTATTGGCCATCGCTTCCTTGATCTGACAGAGCGTCAGCTTCTTCTGCTCATATACCAGCGTGCGGATCGCGTAGAGCGCATCGGCAACATTGGCAATACCGAAGCCCTGCGGGCCGGTAAAGTTATAGACCGCGCCGCCTTGCTCAGGCGTCTTCCCGCGATGCATACAATCCTCAATCATAGAGGAAAGATACGGAAGCGGGCAACGGACAGCGTGCGCCTCGTCAATGGCGTTATCCGCATTGACAAGCAGCGAGATCATATAATTCATCTGCTTCTTATAAGCATCGAAGAAAAGGTCAAAGGTACGCAGCTCGGGGAGATCGCCCGTTTGAAGTCCAACCTGCTCGCCCTCCAGAATACCGTTGGAGAAGACCATCTCCATGGGCTTGAGCATATTGAAGAATGCGGCATCGTGCCATCCCCAGGTCTTGCCCGCCTTTTGCGGCTCTACGCATCCGATGATGTTGTAGTCGCGGGCATCCTCCAGCGTCAGTCCGCGGGACATCAGGGACGGGATAATGACCTCATCATTGTAATAAGCAGGAAGTCCTACGCCCGTCCGCGTCAGCTCGGCCGCGCGGATGAGGAATTCATGCGGTGTGCAGTTCCAGACACGAACCGAGAAGGAGGGTGCCGGAAGAAGAACGTGCATGGTTGCGTCGATGCACATGAAGGAAAGATCGTTGGTTGCATCCTCTCCGTGAATGTTCTGACCGCCTGCGATCAGATTCTGGAAGAGGGAGTATCCGGCGAAGCCATCCGCAGAGGCGGCATCGCGGCATTTGTTCAGGTCATTGAATTTGACCCAGATGCAATCCATCAGCTCCTGTGCGAAATCGCGAGTGATGGCACTGCGGTCAAGATCCGCCTTGTAGTAAGGATACATGTATTGGTCAAAGCGTCCGGGAGAGATCGAATGTCCGCTGGACTCTACCTGCAAAAGCATCTGAACGAACCAGAATGCCTGGCACGCCTCCCAGAAGCTCTCAGCCCCTCTTTCGGGAACCTTTTCACAGTTCTTCGCAATCTGGAGCAGCTCTGCGCGGCGGGTGGGATTCCCCTCCCCCTCTGCCATCTGGCGCGCCAGCCTTGCATAACGCTTTGCATATGTGATGACGGCCTCGCAGCTCATGATCACGCCGTCCAGCAGCGCGGTCTTGGTGCAGTAATCCGCATCACCGAAATTCATCGTGCGCTTTTCGGCCTCGGCCTCCTCGATGATGCCGCGATAACCGATCGCAAGCACCTTATCGTACTGAACAGTCACATGGCCTACGCCGTTGTAAAAATAGTTACCCGGTGTAAAGACATTGTGCTTCATGGCGAGCTTGGTCTGCGGAGCCATGAGCGAGGTTGCAAGCTCACTCGTGGTCTTGCCCTTCCAATACTGATAGACCGAATGAAGTGTCTTCTTCGTATCCTCCGAGATGTAGAAGGGATCTGCCGCGCGTGTTTCCACGGTGTCAAACTCATCCTCAAGCCAAGAGAAGGAGAACTCGGGGAAAACCTGACAGCTGCGCGGTGCAACGGTAGCCGATCCGACCACCAGCTCGTCGGGACGGATGACGATCGGAATATTCTCCAGAATATTCTTGAACGCCTTGGCACGGCGCGTGACGATCGGCTCGCCCTCGGTCTGCATATAACTCTGTGTCAGAAGAACGGCTCGGTCTGCCTCGATCTGAGGCATTTTGCGGAAGAGCTCTTCCTTAAGCCGCTCAATGCGTGCGCTCTTGGCGCACTTTGCACTGTTGTAAGATGCCACGGTTATCACATCCTTTTTGAATTTGCCGCAGAGTCCTGCAGCATCTACTTTAATTATACAACACTCTATTTCATTTGTCAATAGAAACCACAACTTTTTTTGGGATTATTTCAAACTTTTTTGCAATAAGATGTGGTTTTGTGTTGTTTTCGGAAGCGAGTCGACATTTTTTCTTGGTTTTTCGGCAATATGCCAAAAGAAAAAAAGCGCTTCCTCTATGTATGCAAAAAAACAAGGAATCGGAGCCTTTCATGACTCCGATTCCTGACTGTTTTATTTCTTTCCGAGAATCTCATTGACTCTGCGGATCAGCTCCATGGATTCCTCCGCATTCCGCAGATTTGCGTTGCAGATCCCGACAAGCTCGTCCGATCGATTGCCAATGCAGATCGAAATGACTGCATTGTGCATCATGGGAATATCGTTCCCGCTGTCCCCTATACAGGCCGTCTGCAGCTTTGTCAGAAACAGACGCATCTGCAGATCCGAAAGGGACAGTCCCTTATCGGCGTATCGGTTGACGTACTGTGCCATAGCATCCCTTCCGCCGTCCCAATGCATCCGGATGCCTGCGGGCAACACGGGTGCCTCGGTTCCTCCGAAGGATGTGATCTTGAAGATCGGCTCTCGGATCTGGTGGAGGCTGCGAATGGACTTCGTCTGAAAATGCGCGGCAACCGATGCGGGAATCTTTCCCATGCAAAAATTCGAGAACGCACCGTGCAGAACGCAACCGCGAATGGATAACTCCCTTCCCAGGAAACGTTCCATATCCGGGAACGCGATCTGCTTTGCGTAGACGACACGACCGTTTTTTACGGTATAAGCACCGTCACAGCAGATAAACCAAAGGCGATCCTCAAATTCGGGAAGGAAGGAGAGCAGCTCCCGGTAGGTCCTGCCGGAGGAAACGGCAACCGTGATCCCGCGCTCCAGCGCCTCATTGACCGCTTGCTTCCAGGCATCGGAAACCGTCTTTTCACCAAAGGGCAGCACCGTGCCGTCGAAATCCGTGACAATGAGCTTGATCATGGAGCATCCTTCCCTTCTGCGGAGAGAAACCTCCCCGCGTTTTCATTGCCTTTATTATATCGGCACGCTCTGTGACTGTCAAGCAAGCCTTTCTTGAATTTACAATTTATTCACAGTTCCGCTCACCGGATTCTCCCCCCTTTTCTTCTGCCCCAAAAGCGCTCGCGGGATGCGCTTTTCCAAAAAGGCGCCCTTGGAGGAAGGGTTTCGAAAGGCCACCAGGAATTCCCCCTCGGGATAGATTCCATCCGCAGTGAACGGAAGCATCCTCCGTCCAATATGCGGAGCCAGAAGAGCAAGCACCTGCGAAGGCGGCAGGATCAGCTCCTCCTTTAAATCCCATACCTGTGCCGTTCGGTGCATCCCGCCTCGCAAAAGATCGTTCTCCCCCTTCAGCTCGGATTCGCAAACCATTGCAGCCAGCCCCTCCGATTCCCAGGGAATGCGCATTCGAAAGCGGTAATGCCCCGCGCGAAACGCAGACCGCTCTCGCGGTGATAAAAGCTCCAGAAAGGCGCGGCGCATCCGTTCCCCCTCTACCTCCTTCACCCAATTCATACAGGCCTTGCCGAGATTGAGATAGAACTCCCGCATCGCCTTTTTCCCTACGGGAAGCAGCAGCTCGGCCTCGGCGCGAAGAAGAACCTGATATCCCTCTCGCACGACTGCCCGAAGCATCCTTTGATCCACTTCCATTCCGTCGCCCCCTTTTTTTACCTTTCTATTCGAGAGCGGCAAAAAATATACGTTGTCCCGCGGCAAGCATGCAAAAATGGCGTCGCCGAAGGCAACCGCCTCGGCAACGCCATGTTTGATTTTGATCATGCAACGTCCTTGAGATACTGAATATTCGTCACTCTGCCATCCCGAATCAGGAATGCAAGCGTCATTCCCTCGCCTGCATATTGCAGACTGCCCTCGCTCTCTTGGGTCGGCGTTCCGTAGGCCTCCTTCACTGCCTCGGCCGTGTCGCCGATGGCAATATCCCTCTGGGTTCGGCATCCGTCATCGACCAAATAGATCGCGCGGATATAGTCCTTGCCATCCTTGGTGTAGGTCTGGATCTCGAAGCTTCCGTATCCGTAGATCTTATCCAGCCCCTCAAAGGCGCAGGAGGGGGACTCGTCATAGCTGCTCCACTTACCAAGCGCGGAAAGCACGGGCTCTGCGAGATCGTCCACGGCGATGCGAACGCCATCGACCGCTGCGGCGTAGGTCTTCTTTTCGGTCACAGGGTCAACGCAGGCGCAAAGAGAGAGCGCCAGGAGGACGGATAACAAAAGGCAAACTGTTTTTTTCACGGTGTATTTCCCTTCTCTTTTTCTTGCTTATAGGCGTCAAGCTTCTCCGCCCAGACGGCCGAGATCTCCGCATCGTCCTTGTGTCCCGTAAGGTCAAGCTCGCGGCAAAGGATGTCGCCAAAATAGGAGGTCAGCTTTTCCGCACCGTATACGTTCAGGTGCGCGCCACCATCGTAGGTGTCGGTATTCCAGTCCAGACCGATTTCCTCGTCCAAACCGATAAAGTTGTAATAGGAAAGCCCAGGCTCGTCGGCGTAATCCGCGATCTGCGCATCCCAGTCTTCATACCAATAATAGCGCCAGTTGTTGGTGGGCGCCTTGATGAGGATCAGGGCAACGCCATTCTTCTCGCAGAGCAGGCGCATCTGCTCCAGATAGAACATCGCCGTTGCGGGAAGCGTGTAATCCGTAAGCGGAACGCCCTCG
>JAFOGE010000145.1 GCA_017386965.1 Clostridia bacterium | reverse complement strand
GCTTCTCGTGGAACGGCAAAACGCAGACCGCCACGGTCACGGCCAACGGCCTGACGATGACGGTGCAGCAGGGAGCGGCTTACATCACCTCCAACGGACATGTCTACTATACCGTTGGAAAGGTCCTCAACCGAAACGGAAGTCTTTACGTTCCCATTCGCCCCTTGGCAAGGACCTTCAACGTAGCCCTGACCTGGAATGCCGCCCGCCGATGCGTGGAGCTGAGCACGAAGGATCGCTTGACCCCCTTTGTGGCATGGGCCGCGTATAACGAGGACGATGTCTATTGGCTCTCGCGCATCATTTCTGCCGAGTCCCGAGGCGAGCCTCTGGAGGGACAGATCGCGGTTGGCAACGTAGTGCTCAACCGTGTGCGCAGCAGCGCGTATCCCAACACGATCTACGGCGTGATCTTCGATCGGAAGCACGGAATGCAGTTTTCGCCCGTGTCCTTTGGAACGATCTACAATCCGCCTGCGGCCTCCTCCGTCATCGCTGCAAAGATCTGCCTGGAGGGATACACGCTCTCCAAGGACATTCTGTTCTTTATGAATCCCCGTCTTGCCACCTCCAGCTGGATCTCGAAGAACCGTCCCTACGCCTTTACCATCGGAAGCCACGATTTCTATCGGTAAGGAAAGGCCGTGCGCGACGAGCGCTTCCTGCGGCTTGAAAAGAGGCGGCAGCGGAAGAAAAAGAAAAAAACAGCGCGAAGTGAGAGGTCCTCACGGCTGCGCTGTTTTTTTGTGTGATTGATCCGAATGCAATGGTGCCTTTCAAGCGAGGCAAACGTTGACAGCTCTGAGCTTGTCACTGTTTTTGGGATCCGGTTCGGTGTCAAAGGTCACCTTCTGACCCTCGGTCAGGGTCTTGAAGCCCTCGATCTGAATGGCGGAGAAGTGTACGAACACGTCGGTTCCGCACTCATCACAAGAGATAAAGCCATAACCCTTTTCTGCATTAAACCACTTGACTGTACCTGTTTTCATTCGGGTACCTCCGTAAAAATGTAATTTACTTCGGATAAAAAAAGAAGGCCACAAGTCGCGCATCATGGGACAACCATGATCCGTGGAGCTTGTGAACCAAGGAAATTATCTCGAAGACAGGAGTAGTATAGCACAAAGAGCCGAAAATGTCAAGGGTTTTTCTAAAAAAATACGCGGCGGCGGGAGCGGGAATGCACGATTAAGGGAAAATATGGAAAAGAACGCGCTTCCGCGAGGAACCGGAGCAAAAAAAGAGGGAAAGGCTTAAAGAAGGTTTTCGACGGAGCATTGCTCCAGACGGCAAAGGTCGCGCATACAATCGTGCAGGATGGTCAAGGCCTCCGTGTAGCCGAAGACGTCCCCGTTCTCGGCATAGACCCCGAGGAGCCGCAGCTGCTCCCCGATCCGATCCAGAAGGGGAAATCCCACGGAAAGGCTCAGATAGGGCGTTTGCCTCTCCCAGTAGGCTTGGAGCATGTCGATCTCCTTTTTGGCATCCTCCGCCGGTGGCGCGGAGAGATCGGAGAGGCGATTTTCCATCTCCAACGCTACCTTATTTATATATAGGGCATTGCACAGAACGCAAAGAAGCGTAGCGAGCAGGAGAAGCAACACAAAAATTCCGGTTTTCAAGGTTGCTCCTCTCGCTTGATCCACCGGAGCGTTCCGCTCTCGTTGGCCGTGATGCAGAAGACGCTTTTGAGATCGATGCCGCGGCGTGCGATCTCTCGGTCCAGCCATTTTCGATCCTTTCCGATCAGCGCAAGTCCCGCTTGACTGTAGGAACGGTTGCAAAATACGATGTGCATCAGCCCCTCCTCCTTCGGTGAGAGCTGAAGATCCTTGGCGCAGGGCGGCGCGTAGAGTGCCTTTGGGATCACCGTCAGTTTGCCGTTCTTTTCCAAAATGGCGTATTCCACGTGCGAGAGATCGGTCAGTCCCTGCTGCCGGATCTCACTCATCAGCTCGTCCAGGGAGATCCGCAATCCCAGAAGCGCCTTCTGTCGCAGGCGGCCGCGCGAGATGATCACGGTAGGCCTTGCGGAAACCAGAGGCTTCAGCCGCGGAAAGCGAAGAAGCAGCAGCGAGGAGAACACCTCGAGAACCAGAAGCGTGATCATGGGAATGATGGCGTAGGACACGGGAATGTCCTGGTTGGTGATCGGGAGAGAGGCGATCTCCGAGAGCAGAAGCGTGGTCACGAGGTCGGTCACCTCAAGCTCTCCGATCTGCCGCTTGCCCATCAGGCGCATCGTCAGGATCAGGGAGGCGTAAATCAGAAGAGTGCGGATCAGAATCGTCAGCATAGGGAACGCTCCTTTCTGTGAATAGTATCCGAAAAGAGCACGCTTTTTATGCTCCTTTTGCGCCGCTTTTTCCAAGCTTGAAAAAAATGCAAAAAAAATAAAAAAATCCGAAAAAAGGTGTTGACAAAACAAAATCAGTGTGCTATAATAACAAGGTCGCCGCGTAAGCGGTGACGAACTGATCCTTGAAAATTGAACAACAAGAGAGAAGTACAAAGCATATAAAGTATGTGCGAACGGATCTCGAACAATTCTTAAATGAGAATACTACTCAAACAAAAAGTAAAGTGCTAAG
>JAFOGE010000144.1 GCA_017386965.1 Clostridia bacterium | reverse complement strand
CCTGCCAAAAGAAGTCCAAACACACCGAAATAAACCACCCAAAAGCCAAGATACGCCAAAAGATCTGCGGTCTGCTCACCAATCAGGCCGCTTTTGGCCAGCGTGCCGAAACCAAGTCCTGCCAGAAAGGAGAATCCGAAGAAGATTGCAAAAATCGGAAGCAGGATCGCGATCTGGTAGAGCAGATAGATCCCGATGCTCTTGGGCGTGATGAAGTTGGGAAAAGGCAAAACGGGACAGGTATCGTAATGCGCGGTGTAAATCACCCTCGCGTGATCGGGATTTCCGATCACGACGTTGCGCGCACCGAGACTCCCCTTCTCTACCTTGAAGGAATAGCCTCTCAGCTCGGCAAAATTTCGCAGATAGTCAAGAAAGGCCGTCTTTTGCTTTTTCGTTTTTCTGATCTGATGAGATGCAAAGATCTCCCTCGTAAATTCGTTCATGTCGTTTCCTCCAATTCCCGACAGATCCGCTCTGCCGTTTCATATATTCTTTTGCGCTCCTCGGCGTTTACCGAGCGAAGCGGCTTCTTCTTCGGCTTTCCCCACACGTCGAGGATCCCGGGGCCGATCCACTCATACCCCCGGCAGGGAGAGAAGATCCCCTTGATCACCGAAAGGCAGGCAACCTTGGGCTTCATAAAGATCCACTTCATCGGATGCTTGATCAAGGCGAAGAGGAGCTTTGGATAGTGCGCGGTGATGTTGGTAAAGCTGATGCCGGGATGCGTGACGGAAAGTGTGGCGCGCTCCTCTCCTTCGAACAGCCCGATGAGTGCAAGCATCAGATATCGCTTGGCGTTGCCATAGACGTGTGATGCCCGCCGCCGCGTGGAAAAATCAACGTCCGCAGGATCCGTCGCGGAATACCGATGCGCAATGCTTCCAACGGCAACCACGTGTCCCCCTCTCTCCCGAAGCACCGGAAGCAGGGTGCGGATCATATAATATGGGGAGAGGAAGTTGATCTGAAAGACGTTATCGTATCCCGTGTCGCAAATACGCCGCGGAATACTGTAAGCGCCCGCATTGTGCAAAAAAACGTCGATCGGAAGGGCTTGAAGCTTCGTCAAAGCCTCCTTGACAGAGGCCCAATCGGAAAGCTCCACCTGCAAGCAGGTCACCCGCGCCCTCGGATATTCCCGGAGCAGCGCAGATCGCCACGCCTGTGAACGTTCGGCATTGCGATCCAAAAGCAAAAGATCCGCATCCATCGACAGAAGATAGCGACAGATCTCGCGCCCGAGTCCGCCCGTGCTTCCCGTGATCGCTACCGTCTTGCCCGAAAGGGAGTGCGTATTCTCCATGAGCCACCGTTCGATCCGCATTTGCCGCACGCCTCCTCCCTCTGCATTAAGATTTCTTTCCCCATTATAGCAGATTCTTCTTGGAAATGCAATCCAAAACGGCTTTTTTTCGCAAAAAAAGACGGCTTTTCGGGAAAAAGGCACCTCTTGAGGAGGACCTCCCCAAGCGGCATGGGAAAACCGAAAAAAATCATAAAAAACACTTGCAATTTCAAATGAAATCATGTATAATGAATGCATTCTTACTTTACTATACCAAAGTCCCGCAGGAAGTGTGGGCGAAAGGAAGCATCCGATGAGCAAAATGAAGGTCGGCGTCATTGGCGCCACAGGCATGGTCGGTCAGCGTTTTCTGACCCTTTTGGAAAATCACCCCTACTTTGAGGTGTCCGTTCTCGCGGCATCCTCCCGTTCGGCCGGCAAGACCTATGCCGATGCCGTTGGCGAGCGCTGGAAGCTCTCCACTCCCATGCCCGAGGCCTATCGGGACATGATCGTATTGGATGCTGCACAGATCGAGGAGGTCGGCCGTCGCTGCTCCTTCGTCTTCTGCGCTGTGGATATGAAAAAGGATGAGATCCGTGCGCTGGAGGAGGCCTACGCCAAGGCGGAGATCCCGGTGGTTTCCAATAACTCTGCCCACCGCTGGACCCCCGACGTTCCCATGGTCATTCCCGAGATCAATGACGCCCACCTGGAGGTCATTGCCGCACAGAGAGCACGCCTTGGCACCAAGCGCGGCTTTATTGCCGTTAAGCCCAACTGCTCCATCCAGTCCTACGTCCCTGCCCTGACGCCTCTGCTCAAGTACGGCATCAAGGAGGTCGTAGCCACCACCTACCAGGCCATCTCCGGCGCAGGCAAGACCTTCCGCGAGTGGCCCGAGATGATCGACAACGTCATCCCCTACATCGGCGGTGAGGAGGAAAAGAGCGAGCAGGAGCCCCTGCGCGTTTGGGG
>JAFOGE010000143.1 GCA_017386965.1 Clostridia bacterium | reverse complement strand
GGTCAGCTATTTTGGCGGCTGGCTTGCCTGGAGAGGCGTTTACGGCCCGGTTGCTTAACGGAATACAAGAAGACCCCTTGGCGCACCTGCGAGAGAGCAGAGGCGTCAAGGGGCTTTTTTTGTCAAAGGGACACAGCCGGTACCCTTCAGCGCTTGGGCTTAAACGAAGGATTAAAGGCGTAGAAATTCTTGCTGTCCAGGTGATCCTGCGCGATGCGGAGGGCGTCGCCGAAGCGTTGGTAATGCACGATCTCGCGCTCACGCAGATACTTGATGGGATCGCGGACGTCGGGATCGTCGGTCAGACGCAGAATGTTGTCGTAGGTCACGCGCGCCTTTTGCTCGGCGGCAAGGTCCTCGTTCAGGTCGGCGATCACGTCGCCCTTGATGCCCACGTACTTCATGTCCATCGGCACGCCGCTGGCCGCGATGGGATAGATGCCCGTGGTGTGATCCACAAAATAGGTGGCAAAGGGACTCTTCTCGATCTCGTCCTCGGAGAGGTTCCTGGTGAGCTGGTAGAGAATGGCGGCCACCATTTCGAGGTGTGCCAGCTCCTCGGTGCCCACGTCCGTGAGAATGCCCGTGACCTGCCCGTAGGGCATGGCGTAGCGCTGGTTGAGATAGCGCATGGAGGCGGCAAGCTCGCCGTCGGGGCCGCCAAGCTGGGAGATGATCCGGCTCGCCAGCGTGGGATTGGGATTTTTGATCTTGACCGGATATTGCAATTTTTTATCATAGGTCCACATACAGTCTTTTCCTCCTTGCTCAATTTGCGTCTGCTTCCCAGGGCCAGGGACCAAGCGTCCAATCCCAGGAATCAACGGATCGGTTGCCGTACATGGTCAAAGGACCGCAGGAGCCCTCGTAAGCCATTGCGGCCTCCTCTCTTTGGTGAAGCAGCTCGTGATAATAGCGCAGGGCGGGGAGGAAATCCGGATAGGCGTCCAGATAGAGGACGGTTTCCTGGATCGCAAAGTCCAATGTGCGAAGCAGATCGAGCGTTTGCTTGCAGTCCTTGCAGTTGCGATTTACAGTCTTCATCATTTCATTTTTCTCACAGATTGCATCTGCGATTGCAAACCTCACTTTCTCTGGATTTTGCACCGGGTTCCAAGGGGAGGATCAAAGCGGTGAACTGTGATCCTGCATGCAACGCTTTTTCGGGAGGCAAAAGGCCCTCCCAGCATTGCAGGGGGCTATAAACCATGGCGAGTGCGGGGGCGTAGATTTCCCTGGGGCAGGTGTGTGTGCGGTCCCCCTCGTTGCAGGGAGGGGACGGTGGCTCTCTGCGCGCAAGACGCCCTTGGGGAGTATCACTCGTACGGCAGGTGGAGGGAAGGGGGCAAGAGGGATGGCATCGCTCTCCCGTATTTCCCAATTCACCTCCCAGCATACGACGCAGGAATTCATCGTTTGCGCGGCGCTGTGAGGCGTTTTTACTGTTCTCGGAATGCATGAAAAAGCTCCTTTCCATCATTTGTGCCGCTGAAGAAGAAAGGGTCAACGGCTATTTTCAGTATATGACGGTGTGTCGGATTTTGTCATGCGAGGGCGACTTCGGTGCACAAAAGGCCCCGAGAGCCAAGTGGCTCTCGGGGCCTTTTGCACGGAGGGATCAAAGCAGATCCGCTCTGCTATAAAGTCGGATGATTATTCCTCTGCGTAGTCAAGGGCAGCCCACTGTGCAAGCTCAGCCTCAACCTTGGTCTTTTCCTTCTCATAGAGGGTGCTCAGAGAGGTGTAAGAGCCATCTGAAATTACAGCACTTCCGATGTCCCTGATGGAGGCGCTGAACCAGTAGTGGAAGTCGTATACAAGGTTCTCCTTAACGATGCCGAGCATCTCGATGGATTCCTCGTTTCTCATGTACTGGTAGGAGAGGATGGTATCGTAGTAGAGGGAGAGAACATCTCTCTGTCCATAGTAGGCAAGAGCCTCAAGGACAACGGAGATACGCTTGGCATTCTCGCTGGAGGTGTTCTTAGGAACGAAGAAAGCGTCGCATCCTGCGTTTACGTTGGACTTGTAGCCGTCTACGCGCTTGTCAAACTTAGGCCACGGAACGATACCAAAATTGGTGCCCTTCTGGGTGAACTTCTGAGCAGTGGATACCTCCTGGTCCAGGAAGGCAATGCGGTTTGCCATGAACGCGGTTTCCATGTCGCCGTAGGCGGGGCTCGACGGATAGTACTTGCACACACCGGAGTTGAGGAGGAACTCAGCCAGATCGCCAACGGCAGTAACGACCTTATCCTTACTTGCGTTGATCTTGTAGCCGGTTGCGCTGTTTTCATCCTTCTCGATCAGCTTGATGCCGGTGGAGGGGATAATGGAGATCGGACCGCGGTACAAGCCGGTTGCGTAACCGAAGGAATCGCTTGCGATATCACCGGAGCCATCCGTATCCATGTTGGAATAAAGGGTGGTTGCGTATTCCTCAAAGGTGCTGTAGAACCACTTGCCGTCACGAACGAGGTCGTAGGGGCTGGTCAGTCCGTCAACGAGGTCGAAAACGTCCTGGTTGAAGAACATAACGAATGCACTACCAATGTTCCAGTGTGTCAGGTCGCCGGTCAAAAGGTACACGTTTCCGCCGGGAGTGCTCCACTCCTCGACGGCATCCTGTGCCCAGTAATCTGCGGAGAGATCTACGTACTCAAGATCATTCCAGAGATAGAGGTAATCGTTGATGGCGTAAGCCCAACCGTAACGGCCGTGGTCGCCACCGAACTCAAAGGGGTCGGTTCCAACCTTCGCCTGTGCAGCCAGGTCGTTACCGATACTGGAAACTGCCTTGAGATCGAGGATCACACCGTACTGGCTTTGGATATTCATGGTTCTCTCGTAGATTGCACGCTCAAGAGAGGTGGCGGTGGATTCGATTTTGTTTGCTCCGATCGCCTCGATGTAACGGCCGGAACGCATCCAGATGGTGAACTCCTCGTTGCCGAAGTTGGTTCCCGCGGGGATCTTCTCCAGAGGATTCACCACTACGGGATCAGTTTCCTCGGGGTTCGTTTCCTTGTCCCCGGTATCCGCGGGAGTATCACCCGTGGAAGGGTCGGTTTCGGTGTTGCCGGAGGAGGGCTTGGTTTCCGGATCGTCCGTAGGGTTCGTGGTGCAGGCGACCATCGAAAACAGCATCAGAGCCGCCAACAGCAAAGCCAGAATTTTTGTTTTCATAAGTGTTCTCCTTTTCTGATTTCGTACAGTTTGTACTTTGTATATTATAGCATTACGCATGGAAAAAGTCAAGAGCAGTCTTTATTTTCGGGAAAAGCAACCAAAAAGGCCCCTGCTTTTTGGTAACAATGCACAACGGCGTTTTTTTGTACGCTTTTTTGCAGCGACAAGAATGCTTTTTTGAAAAGGCTGTTGACAATTCCGAAAAAATGTGCTATACTGTTACGGAAGAAAAGCAATGACGAAGAACTCCGAAAAGGGAAGGCTTACAGAGAGCGTGTGTTTGGTGGAAGCACGCAGTTAGTACTTTTTCAGCGGGATCCCTTCCGAGCCGGCGCGCCGAATCCCCCTTCTGCTTTGGGTAGTAGATGCGCACGTAGGACCGCGTTAAGGTCAAGGGGCTGAAAGCAGCCCTGATGAGTGCGCTCTCCTTTTTCACGGGAGCGAATATGAGTGGTACCGCGGATATTTCCGTCTCATGGCAATGCTGTGAGACGGCTTTTTTGTCCTCTCACGGCTCCCCCTTCGTTCCAAATTCGGATTTTATACAGTAGGAGAAAAAACATGGCAAAGGATTACACAAGCACCTTAAACCTTCCCAAAACCGACTTTCCCATGCGTGCAGGACTGCCGCAGAGAGAGCCCGACATGATCAAGTATTGGGATTCCATCGATCTTTACAATCGGATGCAGGAGAATGCCAAGGATAAGCCGCTCTACATTTTGCACGACGGCCCTCCCTTCTCGAACGGCAACATCCACATGGGACACGCCCTGAACAAGATCCTCAAGGATTTTATCAACAAGGCCCATTCGATGTCCGGGTATCGCGTCCCCTTCACGCCCGGATGGGATAACCACGGCATGCCGATCGAGTCTGCCATCATCAAGCAGAACAAGCTGGACCGCAAGCATATGTCGATTCCCGAATTCCGCACCGCGTGCGAGAAATTCGCGCAGGATTTTGTCGATAAGCAGAAGGCGCAGTTCATCCGTCTCGGCGTCAGCGCCGATTGGGAGAAGCCCTATCTGACCATGGATAAGTCCTTCGAGGCACGCGAGATCCGCGTCTTCGGTGAGATGTATAAGAAGGGGTATATCTACAAGGGACTCAAGCCCGTGTACTGGTGCCCCAACGATGAAACGGCACTGGCCGAGGCGGAGATCGAGTACAAAACCGACAAATGTACCTCCATCTACGTTAAGTTCGCCCTCAAGGACGACGCCGGCAAGCTTTCCGGCGTTTGCGATACGGCAAAGACCTATTTCATTATCTGGACGACGACGACCTGGACCCTTCCGGGCAACCAGGCGATCGCCCTCAACCCCACCGAGAGCTATGCCGTGATCAAGGCGGAGGGCGGCGAGTATTACGTTACTGCCGAGGCTCTGGCGGCCAATACCATGGCCGAGGGCGGCATTGAGAGCTATGAGGTGGTTGCAACCTACCCCGGCAGCTTCTTCGAATACATGACCGCGCAGCATCCCTTCCTGGATCGCGAGAGTCTGCTGGTTACGGCGGATTACGTCACCATGGATAGCGGAACGGGCTGCGTGCATACCGCAGGCGGCTTTGGCGCGGATGACAATATCACCTGCCGCCGCTATGGACTTCCTCCCCTCGTTCCCGTGGATGACCGCGGATACCAGACCGAGGAGGCAGGCAAATTTGCAGGCCTTCGCTACGATGCATCCAACGAGGCGATCCTTGCCGATATGAAGGAAACGGGGGCACTCTTTGCTTCCCGCGAGTTCGAGCATGAGTATCCGCACTGCTGGAGATGTAAGAATCCCATTATCTTCCGCGCAACGCCGCAGTGGTTCTGCTCGGTAGATGCCTTCAAGAACGAGGCTGTAGAGGCCTGCGAGCAGGTCGAGTGGCTTCCCGAGTGGGGCGGCGACCGCATCAAGCAGATGGTGCGAGAGAGAGCAGACTGGTGCATTTCCCGTCAGCGTCACTGGGGACTTCCCATTCCCGTGTTCTACTGCGAGGATTGCGGAAAGCCCATCTGCAACGACGAAACGATCGACCGTGTGTCCAATCTTTTCGCAGAATACGGCTCCAACGTATGGTATGAGAAGGAAGCTGCGGAGCTTCTGCCCGAGGGCTTTGTATGTCCGCATTGCGGCGGAAAGCACTTTACGCATGAAACCGACACGCTGGACGGTTGGTTTGACTCCGGTTCCTCTCACTTTGCCGTGATGGAGGACAAGGAAGAGTACGAGTGGCCCTCGGATCTCTATCTGGAGGGAGCGGATCAGTATCGCGGCTGGTTCCAGTCCTCTCTTCTGACCGCCATCGGCGCGCGCGGAGAGGCCAAGGCTCCCTATAAGACCGTTTTGACGCACGGTTGGGTCGTGGACGGTGATGGAAAGGCAATGCACAAGTCCATCGGAAACGTTATTTCTCCTCTGGATATGGTGGCAAAATACGGTGCCGATCTGGTTCGCTTGTGGGTCGCTTCCTCGGATTACCGCGTGGATGTGCGTGTTTCCGAGCTGATTTTCAAGCAACTTTCGGATGCTTACCGTAAGATTCGCAACACGGTTCGCATTCTGATTGCGGACCTGTATGACTTTGATCCCAATACCGATATGGTTCCCCTGGATTCGCTCTACGAGATCGATCGCTGGATCCTTTCCGCTATGAACGAGCTGACGCGCGAGGTGCGTACGGCTTACGATCGCTATGAGTTCCATACCATCGCGCACGGCGTGGGCAATTTCTGCACCACCGAGCTTTCCAAGCTCTATATTGATATCACCAAGGACCGCGTCTATACCGAGAAGGCGGACAGCATGGCGCGCAGAAGCGCACAGACGGCGATGTACCTCGTGCTTTCCGATCTCGTCCGTCTGCTTGCTCCGATCCTTGCCTTTACCGCAGAGGAGATGTGGCAGGCAATCCCGCATCTGGACAGCGATGCGCGTGAGAGCGTATTCCTCAACGCATTGCCTTCCTACAACGAGAAGCTGGCCTTCCCGGAGATCGCACAGAAGTGGAACCGCTTGTTCGCTCTGCGTGACGACGTGATGAAGGCGCTGGAGATCGCACGCGCCGAAAAGCAGGTTGGAAAGTCCCTGGAGGCGAAGATCACGCTCTATACGAAGGATGCTGACACGCTGGCGCTCCTGCGCGGATTCGGCAAGGAGCTGGAAACGGTCTTCATTGTTTCGGGTGTGGCTCTGTCCGAGGAGGATGCTCCGGCGGCTGCCCATACCGAGGGCGAGTCGGGAATTGGCGTTCTGGTTGAGCCTGCCGACGGATGCAAGTGCGATCGTTGCTGGAGCTTCTCCCGCGAGGGTACAACCACCGAGGACGGCGGATTTATTTGCGCCCGTTGCAAGGCAATTTTGCAGGCGTAAGTCGGAGTTTTCAAAAAAACGAACAGGACATTCGGAGTGCCGCAGACCATTCTCTGCGGCGCTTCGGTGTCTATCTCCCTTGGGGAGAGGAAGGAAGGATAGGATGGTATTGCTGTTTGCCATCATCATCATTGCGGTTTGCTCGGATCAGCTGACCAAATGGTTGGCCGTGATCTTTTTGGAAGGAGAGGCGGACGTTGTTCTTTGGAGGGACGTGCTGCATTTTTCCTTTGTCAGAAACAAGGGAGCGGCCTTTGGAATGCTTCAGAATCAGCGATGGCTCTTTATGGTCATATCGACGGTTGCCATCGTGGGACTGCTGATTTATCTCATCCGCTGGAAGCCCAAGAGCATTTGGGTACGTCTTTCGATTGCTATGATCATCGGAGGCGGCATTGGAAATATGATCGACCGTATCTTTTTGGGATACGTCATCGATTTTATCTACTTCAAGCTGATCGATTTTCCCGTTTTTAACGTGGCAGATTCCTTTGTCACGGTGGGCTGCGGAATCCTGGTTGTCTATCTGTTCTACGATCTGATATGCGAAATGCGCCGCGAGAAGCAGGCAAAGCTTGCAGGAACGGCACAAGAGGAGAAGAAGGATGAAGGATCGGCAGATTGATCCCTCCGTTTCTGCGGAGGAGCTTTTCTGGCGGGTGGATGCCGAGTCGATCGGCAAGCGGCTGGATGCTTTTTTGACCGAGCGAACCGACTTGACGCGGTCTGCGTCCGCACGCCTGATCGAGCAGGGCGCCGCCACCGTAAACGGTGGGACGTCGGCAAAGAATTACCGTTTGCGCGAGGGAGATGCGGTAGCGCTGGAGCTTCCGCCCCCCACTCCGGATGAGGCCATCCCACAGGATATTCCGCTGGATGTTGCCTATGAGGACGAGGATCTTCTGGTCATTAACAAGCCCTGCGGTATGGTGGTGCATCCCGCTCCGGGAAATCCGGACGGAACCTTGGTCAATGCGCTTTTGTACCATTGCAAGGATTCGCTTTCCGGTGTGGGAGGAGTGATCCGTCCCGGTATCGTGCATCGCATTGATAAGGACACCAGCGGTCTTTTGGTTGTTGCAAAGAATGATGCTTCCCATCTCGCACTTTCCGAGCAGCTCAAGGGGCATCGGATTGACCGTATTTACTATGCGATCGCCGTTGGGAATTTCCGCGAGGATGAGGGAACGGTTGACGCACCGATCGGACGTCATCCCGTACACCGCCTGCGCATGGCCGTGCTTCGCGGGGAGGATGCGGCAGCCCGTCCGGCTGTTACGCATTGGCGCGTTTTGGCGCGTGGTGAGGCCGACGGAAACGCGTTTACGCTGCTGCGATGCGCCCTCGAAACCGGACGCACACATCAGATCCGCGTGCATCTTGCCTCCATCGGGCATCCGCTTTTGGGAGATCCCGTTTACGGCGGGGACGGTACACGCTTTGAAAGCCGCCACAAGGCCTGGATCCGCGGGCAGTGCCTGCACGCGGGGGAGCTGCATTTCCGACACCCGAAATCGGGAAGGGAGCTGGATGTTTTTGCACCTATGCCGCAGGAAATGCAACACGTGGTGCAAATTTTGTTTCCCGATTGGAAAAAAACATAGAATATACAAAGAAAAAACAAGGGGTATCGACCAAATTGCGTAAGGCAATCGGTTGATACCCCTTGTTGTATGAGGCTTTAGGCCAGAATGTATTTTTCGGGCGTGGGGTCGCGGAAGAAGAGATTGAGATCGCGATCGCTTACCACGTAGTCGATGTCGCGCACGTGTCCCTGATAAAAGGTGGAGGAACGGTTCCATTTGCTGCTGTCACACAAGAGGATTCGACGGTCTGCGTTCTGCATCAGGATATTGCGGACGGCCACCTCCTCGGAGTAGCAATCGTAAAAGCTGCCATCCTCACGCACGGCCTGCACCGAGAAAAAGGCAACGTCCACGTGAATGCCTTGCAGGAAGCTTTGCGTGTACCCTCCCACCAGAACGGCTTTGTTTTCGTTGGAAACGATTCCTCCGGGGCAGTAGAGCTTAACGTCGTAGTGCGAGAGATAACTCAGGACGTCGATGCTGTTGGTGATCACTGTCATGCTTCCAATGGAGGGGAGCAGCTCTGCTACGAAGTAGGCACTGCTCGATCCGTCCAGAAAAATGACGTCGCCCGGATGGATCAAACGCGCGGCCGCCTTTGCGATCTGCTTCTTTTGCAGACTGTTCTCGTGGCTGCGCAGGGAGAAGGGAATGTGCTTTCCGCTTGCGTGGGCCAGGCGGACGCCCCCGTAGCTTCTGGTCACCAGTCCGCGTTCCTCCAGGTTGCGCAGATCGCGGCGGATACTGGAGGGGCTGATGCTCATCTTGCGCGCCAGGTATTCTACCGTTGCGTATTCCGTTTCGCTCATGATCGTCAAAATTTCATTCTCTCGTTCGCATTTGTACATGGACGTTCTCCTTTGCATCGGCAAGACTTGCTCGGTTTTGCGCACTTTTGCGCATTTCTGCTCTTTTATTATATCGCACTTTTTCGGATTTGTAAAGAAAAAAATCAAGTCCTTCGAAAAAAAGCAAGAAACGTGGCAAAAAGGCCTTGCGGAATCCTCCTTCAAGATCTGCGCCCTTCTTTTCGGGAATGCATTCTGCAGAAGAAACATAAAAAATTTATATAAAATGTAAAATATAAAATGGAAGTGTTTACAAACAGAGAAAAGTATGGTATACTAGTATAATAGGAGTGCTATGAGCATTTTTGCCGCCTCGGCGGACATCCGAACAAAAAACGCGAGAAGAAGGCGCAGAAGGGAGAGGCTCGTTATGGAGGAAAAAGAAACACAGAATCCTTGGAAAATGAGGGAGAGAATTCCGTCCCCGAGGATCCTGCCGATCATATTGTCTGCTTTGGCGTTGCTGCTCTCCTGTGTGCAGATCGCGCAGCCTTACGGAGAGCTTGTGTCGCTTGCGGTGATGGGCCTTCTGTTTGCCTATGCCGTTCTGATGGCGCGCACGCCCGGCGTGGTCGTTCCGGTGCTTCTGACGGCAGTACTCCCTACGCTCCTTGGATTCACCTTTTCGGTCAGCGCGTTTCTGCTTTCGATCGTCATCGGAGTGGCCTCCTGTGCCTTTCTTTTGACCTCGGTTCGCCGCTCCTTCCTTTTCCTTTTGCTTCCCGTGGGAGCCTTTGGAATTGCGTGGCTTCTGACGGGAGATCCACTTGCCGCGTGCGCGGCCTTTGCGATCCTTCCCGCCGCCGCTCTGTTGGCACTGGCTACAAGACGCGGCGAAGCAAGGACCTCCGCGGTCACCTTTACCGCAGTCGGACTGGCCGCCGTGGGAGCGCTTGCGATCCTGCTGCCTCTCCTCTCCGCCTCCCGCGAGGCAGGGATGGAGGTCGGCCCTTACCTGCAGGACCTCTTTTTCCGGGCTGTGACAATGGTGCGGGATGAGCTGCTTGCCTTGATGGAGGCGGATGCCGAGATGCAAACGCAAGCGATGCTTGAGCAGATCAAGCTCTTAAAGGAAACCCTCACCGATTCCTACATTCGCGAAATGCTCAACACGGTGATCCTTCCTCTGCTCCCAGGCCTTCTGCTGGGGCTTACGGCGATCCTTTCCTTCCTCGCACAGATGCTTCTGACCGCCTCCTACCGAACCTCCGGTATGGAAGCCGTGATCACAATGGAATCCCGTCAATTTTTGATGAGCGTTCCCTCGGCGGCTCTTTATACGGCTGCCTTCCTCCTCTTTCTGTTTGCGCCCTCCGGCGAAATGCTTTGGGCGGTCGCGGGCAACGTTTTTTGGATGCTGTATCCGGCCTTTCTCTTTGCAGGGGCGCGGAGCCTGACGGCGATCCTTTTCCGAATGCGGGGCGGAAGGATGCTTCTGCTTTTGCCGATCCTCGCGTTCCTCTGCTGCAACCTTCTCGGTGCCCTGATGGTTCTCGCACTTTGGGGAGCCAACGGAACGCTGCTGGTTGCCTTGCAGGCTTGGCTCCGTCGGAGAGCGGATGCGCAGAACGGTCCGCGCGAATAAGGCGGGGAGAAATCAGACCATTCAGTTAGAAAATCCCGAATCAAAGGAGATTTGACGATGCAAAAGAATCGAAGAAACACCTATCGGACCGATCTTCGCCAGCCTCTGATCGCCTGCGCGATCATCGGACTTGCGGCGGCAGTTCTGGTTCTCGGACTGGCCTTCCTTCTCCCGGAGGAGGATCTGCTCCTTTACGGAGGGGCCGCAGTCGGACTGTACGTCCTGGTCGTGGGAATCGTGGTGTGGGCGTACCTCGCTCGGTATCGCCGTATCACGCTGGCCAACGATGCGGCCAAGCTGATGACCACCGAGATCCACGACATGTTCCGCTACGTCATGGACATTCCCTATGCCATCATTCACGAGAGCGGAACGGTCAAGATCGTCAGCGGTGCTCTGCAGGATCTGCTCAAGCTCCGCTCGCCGCTCTGCAACGTTCCCGTAGGGAGCTTTTGCTCCGTACCCATGGAGGATATCATTGCCTGTGCAAAGAACGGCGGACCTGTTCGTAAGATCACCGTCACCGAGGATGGCGTTCCCGTGGATCATACCCAGCCCATGCGGACCGAGATCGACGGGAAGAAATACGATATGCAGTGCTATCCCATGCGCTCCCGCGGCAAGGAATACTACTTTGTGGTTTTCCGTGACGTGACAGAGGTTCTGGCGATGCGCAAGGATGCCTATGAGAACGAGCCTGTTGTGGCCTATATCGTTATCGACAGCTTGCAGGAGCTTGCGCAGTACATTCGCGTCAGCTACCGAACGGCCGTCAGTGAGATCGAGGCCAAGCTCAAGGAGTGGGCGGCAGGCTTTGGCGGAATGATCCGCGAATACGAGCGGGAGAAATACGTTCTCGTCTTTACAAGAGAGGCACTGGATAAGTGCATTAAGAATAAGTTCCGGATCCTGGATACCATCCGCAGCATCAAGCTGGGGGATAACAGCTTTCCCGTTACCATTTCCATCGGTGTCGGTGCCGTGCACGGCAGCTTTGAGGACAAGGAGCGTGCCGCAAGCGACGCGCTGGATATTGCTCTGCAGAAGGGTGGAGATCAGGCCGCGGTCAATGATGGCAAATCGGTCACGCCCTACGGCGGGCGTGTCAACACCATGTACGGCTCTACCACGATTACCTCGCGCGTCAACTCCGAGCATCTTTGCCGCCTGATGCGGGAGGCCGGGAATGTGCTGATCATGGGACACCGCTCTCCCGACTACGATTCCATCGGGTCCTGTGTCGGTCTTGCAAGACTGGCGATCTGCGCGCGCGGCGACGTCTCCAAGATTCGCGTGGTCGTCAACCGCGAGCATGCAAACTTCCGCACCTGCTACGATCTTTTAGCGCATCTGCCCGAGTATCGCTCCATGTTCATCAGCGCGGATACGGCGATGGATGCGGTTCGATCGGACACGCTTCTGATCATGAGTGACGTGAATAACGTCTATAATACCGAATCGCCAAAGCTTCTCAAGGCGGTCAAGAACATCGTTATTATCGACCATCACCGCCGCCAGGACGAGCTTTATGAGTTCAAGCCGCTGATGACCTACATCCGTCCCGCAGTAGCGGCGGCAGGAGAGCTGGTCAGCGAGATGCTGGAGCATAGCCCTCACCGGGAGGCCCTGCTTAAGGAGGAGGCAAATCTGCTTCTGGCAGGCATCATGCTTGACACCAAGAATTTCACAGTCGGTGCAGGAATGCAGACCTTCTCCGCGGTACACTATCTCTATGGACGCGGCGCGCACGCAAATGCGATCCGCACGCTCTTTACGGAGAGCATGTCCACCCTCTTTACGGCGTGCGACATTGACAGCCGTACCCGTACCTACCGCGATAAGATCGCTCTGACCTGGCTCAGCGTCGATCATGCCGCCACGGAGGAGGATAACATTGCCGTGGCCAAGGCAGCGGATAAGCTGATGACCATTGACGGGATTGAGGCATCCTTTGCGCTTCTGCGTGCCGACAATACCGTTACCATTTCCGCGCGCTCGCGCGATCGCATCAACGTGCAGATCATTATGCAGCGCTTGGGCGGCGGAGGACACTACGATATGGCGGGAACGCGCTTGACGCACACCTCGCTCGAGGCCGCTTGCGTGCAGCTCAAGACGGTTCTTGACGATTATCTGGACAATGAATATGAAAACGAGCTGGGAATGAAGCGATAAGCGATTCGTCATGCTCAAAAAAACGGAATGAGGTCGATGGACGGATTTCCAATCTGATAAAAATCCATAGAAACGGAGAAAATAGAGAATATGAAGGTAATTTTGCTTGCTGACGTAAAGGGTCAGGGGAAAAAGAATGACGTGATTGAGGTTTCGGATGGCTATGCAAAGAATTTCCTGATTCCGCGCAAGCTGGCAAAGGCGGCGGATGCACAGTCGCTCAATGACGTGAAGGTGAAGGAAGCAGCAAGGCTTTACCGTATCGAAACCGAGAAGAAGGCAGCCAAGGAATTGGCCGAGCAGCTCAAATCCGTCCTGGTGAAGATTCCCACCTCCGGAGGCACGGACGGCCGACTGTACGGCTCCGTCACCTCCAAGGACATTGTGGAGAAGCTGAAGGCAGATACGGGAATTGATATTGATAAGAGAAAGGTCGTTCTGAACGATCCCATCAAGGCGTACGGCAAATATGAGGTTGAGGTCAAGCTCTATACCGAGATCACGGGAAAGATCTACGTTTTGGTTTGCGAGAAGTAACAAGAGGGGCGGCGGTCGCCCATTCCGTTGAAAGGAAGCCTTCGCAATGCGAGGGCCAAGGTCATTTTTTATGCCGAATGAAATGATGAAGAAGCTGCCGTTCTCCATGCCGGCGGAGCAATCCTTGCTCGGCTCGGTTCTGATCGATCCGGCTTCTCTGAATGAGATCGCAGACGCGATCACCGCGGAGGATTTTTATCTTTCCGAGCACAAGCAGATCTATTTGGCCATGCACGAGCTTTTCCTGGCCAACCAAGAGATCGACGTGGTCACGCTGATCGATATGCTCGTGGTCAAGGGAATCTACGACAAATCCGGCGGCGAGGATTACATCCGCACCCTGACCGAAACGGTGCCCGACGCGCTCAACGTCAAGGACTACGCGCGCATCGTGAAGGAAAAGAGTGTCCTGCGACAGCTGATCAATGCTTGCGGGGAGATCTCCGAGAGCGCGTATTCCGAGCAGGAGGCGGTTTCGGACGTGCTGGATCATGCGCAGAATCTGATCTTCCAGATCGCGCAGGGAAGGGACACCAAGAATTTCCGCCATATCAAGGAGGTCATGATCGACGTCTTTGCGCACTTGCGGGATCTGCGGGATGACAAAGAGGCTACGCGCGGAACGCAAACGGGCTT
The DNA here is from genome assembly GCA_017386965.1 of Clostridia bacterium. Lineage (GTDB taxonomy): Bacteria > Bacillota > Clostridia > Oscillospirales > CAG-272 > UMGS1865. The sequence goes on along the minus strand of JAFOGE010000143.1, from coordinate 3,716 downwards.
TTCGGGCCTGGACCGCGTCCTGGCAGGCATGGGCAAGAGCGATCTGATTCTGGTCGGTGCGCGTCCCGGTATGGGTAAGACCTCGTTTGCGCTCAACATCGCCACCAACGTGGCCAAGCAGACGAAGAAGACAGTCTGCATCTTCTCCTTGGAGATGTCGGCTGATCAGCTGGTCAATCGCGTGCTTTCGAGTGAGGCACTGGTCAACAGCTATGCCCTGCGTACGGGAGAGCTTTCCCCCGAGGATTGGGGCCATCTGGCCAAGGCATCCAGCAGCTTGGCCGACTGTGACATCCTGATCGACGATACGTCCGGACTTACGGTTACGGGTATGAAGGCAAAGCTTCGCCGCGTGCAGAATCTGGGCATGGTTGTGATCGACTATCTCGGATTGATGCAGGGAGATCATCACACGGATAACCGCGTGCAGGAGATCTCCGAGATCACGCGATCGCTCAAGATTTTGGCCAAGGAGCTGATGGTTCCCGTGGTTTGCTGCGCGCAGCTCTCCCGTGGACCGGAGTCCAGAACCGATAAGAAGCCGATGCTCTCCGACCTGCGTGATTCGGGATCCATCGAGCAGGACGCCGATACGGTTATTTTCCTTTATCGCAGTGAATACTATAAAACCGGCGAGGCAAATCAGGATACCTCGATCGCCGAGGTAATCATTGCCAAAAACCGCCATGGATCTACGGGAACCGTGAACATGGGATGGAACGGACAGTTTACAAAGTTCGTTACCATCGACAATCAGCAGGAACCGAGCTGATGTCCGATCCATTGACCATTTCGGGAAAGGCGCTTTCCTTTCCCCAGACACTTGCCGGAATGCCACAGAGCACGCCCGTGCTTCTGGCCTTTTCGGGAGGCGCGGATTCAAGAGCCCTTTTGCATCTGCTTGCAAAGGGCGCAAAGGAGCTTTCGTTTCCCTTGACCCTGGCACACGTCAATCACGGAATCCGAGGCGACGAGGCTTTGCGCGACCGCGCGTTTTGTGAGCGGGTTGCAGCGCAATACGGATTGGAGCTTTGCATTCTGGATGCAGACGTCCCATCCTTGGCCGAAAAAAGCGGAAGAAGCCTTGAGGATGAGGCGCGGCACGTGCGGTATTCCTGTTTTGAGGAGCTGATGCGGGAGCGTGGCATTCCGTTGCTTGCTACCGCGCATCATGCCGACGATCATCTGGAAACGCTTCTGTTCCGCATCGCACGCGGAAGCGGCTTGCGGGGACTGTGCGGGATCGCACCCGTCCGTCCCTTTGCAAACGGATTTTTGACCCGTCCGCTTCTGAATCTCTCGCGTAGGGAGATCCTGCAATACTGTGAGGAAAACCAACTGGAATACGTGACCGATTCGACCAATCAGGACACCGCCTACGCGCGCAATCGCATTCGCGCAGAGGCCGTTCCTGCCCTGGAGGCGCTGTTTGAGGACCCGCAGGGAAGAGCCGTAAGAATGAGCCGTTCTCTGCGAGAGGACGAGGATTTTCTGCGCGGAGAGGCCGAGGCCTTTCTGGATCGGCAGATGGGGGACGCTCTTTCGGCGGAGCTGCTGCGGGAGCTGCATCCCGCGATCCGCAAGCGCGTTCTCGCACTCTGGATGGCACGGTTTTCGGAACGAACCTTGGAAACGGTGCATTTGGAGGAGCTTTCCGCACGCATCGCACAGGGCGGAGAGGGAAGCTTCTCGGTTCCGGGCGGCCGCGTGTTGATCGAAGGCGGCAGGCTGCATTTTTCGGTTCTTCCGCCCACGGAGGCAAGGCCGTTTTGCCTTCCCTTTCGCGAGGGGGAGATTACGATCCCCGAAAGTGGGATCCGAATCCGCGTTCTACGAACGGATGAAACAAAAATTAACAATTTGTCTACAGCAAGCCGTATAAATGGAAATTGTTTTTTTGCTATAATAGAAAAGACGCCTTATTGGAGATCGCGCAGGGAGGGGGATCGCATCCTCCGCGGCAAGATGCATCGCCGTCTGCGCAAGCTCTGCAACGAGAAGGGAATCCCGCCGCGCTTGCGCGAGCAAATGCCCCTGCTCTGTGACGGGGAAGGAATCCTTTGGGCCCCCTTCATCGGCGCACGGGATGATGCACCGCTCTTTGCGGAAGGGGCGCATTGCAAGGAGAAGGACCTCCCGGCAAAGGGAGAAAAATATTTTATTGAGGTTCTTTTTCCGGAAGAGGAAGGAATTCTCTGACGGAAAAAGGAAAGGACTTTTTATGTATTACGATATGCAGCAGGACATCGAAGAGGTATTGGCGGACGAGAAGACCTTGGCCGAGATCTGTGACCGGCTGGCGGCCGAGATTACCAAGGACTATCGGGATTCTCAAAAGGATCTTGTGTTCGTTGTCATTCTCAAGGGCTCCATGCACTTTGCATCGGATCTGATCCGACGGATCGAGCTTCCCTGCGAGATGGAGTTTATGAAGGTTTCGTCCTACGGAGCCAGCACCACGACCTCGGGCTTTATTCAGGTACATCTGGACCTCAAGCGTGACGTGCGCGATGCGGACGTCATCGTGATCGAGGACATTATCGACAGCGGCAGAACGCTTGAAAAGCTCTCGCATCTTCTGGCCGATCGCGGGGCGAACAGCGTGCGCTTCTGCACGCTGCTGGATAAGCCGGAGCGCCGCCAGGTCAAGCTGGATGCAGACTACGTCGGCATGAACATTCCCGATGCCTTTGTGGTCGGGTATGGATTGGACTATAACGAAAAGTACAGGAACATTCCTTACGTCGGCATTCTTAAGCCGGCAGTCTATCAAAAATAAGGCGAAGAATACCAACGAATTCGGAGGAAATCAATGAAGAAAAGAAGCTTTGTCCGTGAACTGTTGTTTTACGGAGTGATTCTGGCCCTGATCGTTGTGGTGCTGACCTCGCTCTCCCTTGGAGGCTCCAAGAAGCAGGTCGTGCATAGCGATATCATGGGGTATCTGGACAACAATCAGGTCACGGCAGTATCCGTCAGCAATAAAAACGTGTTGACGCTGACCGTTACGCAGGCAGACGGCACGAGCGCCGAGATCTCCTACAAGCTGACGGGATTTGACGTCAACGTGATACTGGAAAAGATCGAGGAGGCGCGTGTCCGCGAGGGAAGCAACCTCAAGTCGATCTATTACGAGCCTGCAGCCGAGTATTCGATCTGGGTGCAGCTTCTGCCGTGGCTTTTGATCCTGGTCGGCATCGTGGTGGTCTATTTCATCGCCATGCGCCAGTTCAACGGCAAGGGCGGAAAATTCAATTCCTTTGGCAAGGCACGGGTGCATACCCCTGCTGCCGATGAAAAGAACAAGGTTCTCTTCCGTGACGTAGCAGGCGCGGATGAGGAAAAGGAGGAGCTGGTTGAGATCGTGGAATTCCTCAAGGATCCCGCGAAATTTACCAAGCTTGGTGCAAAGATTCCGCACGGCGTGCTTCTGATGGGCCCTCCCGGCACGGGTAAGACGCTTTTGGCGAAGGCTGTCGCAGGAGAGGCAGGCGTGCCCTTCTACTCCATTTCCGGCTCGGATTTCGTGGAGATGTACGTGGGCGTTGGTGCGTCCCGCGTGCGTGACCTGTTCGAAACGGCGCGCAAGTCCCCCGCATCCATCGTCTTTATCGACGAGATCGACGCTGTCGGACGCCACAGAGGCGCAGGTCTTGGCGGCGGCCACGACGAGCGTGAGCAGACTCTGAACCAGCTGCTTGTGGAGATGGACGGCT
>JAFOGE010000142.1 GCA_017386965.1 Clostridia bacterium | reverse complement strand
GATGCAGTTCCTCGACTGGTTCGTCAAGGAGCAGGGGGAGGAAGAAACCAACGCCAACGATCTGATCTCCAAGATGGAGCTCTTTGGATCCGATCCCAAGAGCCTCTATATGCTTAACCAGGAGCTTGCGGCAAGAGTTTACACGGCCCCCTCGCTGGTTCTCTGATCTACAAAAACACAGAAAGGATTTTTAGAACTATGAAAAAATATGTATGCGATGTTTGCGGATGGGAATACGATGAGGAGCTGGGAGCTCCCGACATGGGCATCGCCCCCGGCACTCCCTTTGAAAAGCTTCCCGAGGATTTTGCCTGCCCTCTTTGCGGCGTAGATAAGGATAGCTTCAGCGAAGCATAATACACGGCAGAAAATTACGCACCAACAATGTGGGACTGTGCCAATCATGACACAGTCCCACATTGTTATTTCAAAAGGAACGGTTCCCTTCGCGGAATCCGGTTCTTTTTTATTTAGACAGCTCTCGCTCGATTGCCTCGATGCGCGCCGCAAGCGGCGGATGGCTGTACTCCAGCGCCACCAGCACAGGCGAGGGTGCAAGATGTGCAAAGTTCTCCCGGGCCAGCTTCTTCAGTCCCGTGATCAAGGCCTCGCCATAGCCCTCCTGCACCGCCTGCCGATCGGCGCGGTACTCCGCGCGACGGCTATAGGCCGCCGTCAAAAGTCCGATCAGGGGCTGGATCAATCCGAGCGCAATGCCAACGAGAATGAAGGAAAAGCCATAGTTGACATCCTCAAAACCAAAGGCCGTATGAAGAGCGGGGAGCTTGACCGATCCCCAAACGAGAAGCGCCATGGACAAAAAATTGACGGTGTTGAGCGCCTGCTGCTTGATCACATCCTTGTGCAGACCGTGTCCCAGCTCGTGCGCAAACACGGCACAGATCTCGTCGATGCTCATGGAGTTGACCAAATTATCGTAAAGCACGATGGTCTTCATCTTCCCAAATCCCGTAAAATAGGCGTTGAGCTTGGTCGTGCGTCTGGAAGCATCCATCACCTCAATGGCCTTGACACGGTATCCGTGCTTGGTCAGAAGCCCCATCAGGCGGTCCTTCAATTCGCCATCCTCAAGAGGCGTAAACTTGTTGCCGATACGGCTGAAGAAGGGATAGAGGAAGGAAAGAAGGAGCGAAAATGCAAAAAGCGCTGCAGCAAAGAGCAAAATGAGCCAGTCGCCCATGAAGATGTAAAGAGAAGCAAGCAGGCTTGCAAGTCCTATGGAAAAGAGCAGTCCGATCAAGAAGGAACGAATGCGATCAAGGACGAAGGTCTTAACCGTGGTGCGGTTAAAGCCGTATTTTTCCTCGATGCGCAGATTCTCTACATAAGAAATAACCACGTCCAGAGGAAGGCTCGCAAGGGTATCCAGGAGAACGACGGCGATCAGCTGCAGATAAACGTTGTCCGTGGGAAAAAGCGTTGCAAATGCAGAGAATGCATTTGTCAAAAGCAAAACCAGCGTCAAAGCATAGGAGAGCGCCGTGGAGATCAGCTGCAGACGGCTATGCGCCGCGCAGTAGTGCTTCCATTTCTGATAGGTTTCGGCATCATAGACATCCTCTACGCTCTTTGGCGTGGGGTTGTTCGCAGAGCGATACTGCAAAATTTCCAAAACGAATCGGTATGCGTGTACCGCTGTCAAAAGAAGCAAAACCAAAAGCTTCCAGTCCATTGTAAAAAACCTCCGTAGGTATTCATTTTTTGTGTACCTCTATTATAATACGAGAAGATGCCGCTATCAATACCGGCGCGAGAAGAGATCAAATCTCGATACAATCTCCGGTAGAAAGGTAGGACAAGCGATCCCCAAGCAGGCTCTTAAGAGCGCGGTAAGCCTTCTCTCCGGTACAATGTCCCGTCCAAAAGCGAGCACCGCTGCGGGACATATCCGCACCGACCTCCGCAAGCGCTTTCGCATCCGCGGCATCCGTCGGATCCAGTCCCGAGAGGTGAAGGCCACCCACAAATACATCCGGAGAAAAGCGATCCAGAAGATTTCGTACGCCACGATGCGAGCATCCGCTGATGAGAATACGACGCCCTGCCTCCTCGACGAGGAGATACTGCTCATGCAAAAAGCACTCCGGGCAAAAGACACCGTTTTGCTTCACCGTAAGTCCTGCCGATGGAATGGGATGGATCTCCTCCCCTACCCCGGCCGTCAGGATCGTCCCTCCCGGAAAGATCGACCGATCCTTGCAGACCCTACACAGACGTGGGCTTTCCCGCAGGGATTGATCCAATCCAATATAGCGATCGCTCCCGTGATAATGCTCTCCAAAGGCAAGCCCGGAAAGATAGAGCGGTGCGCGGGAATTCAATTCCAAAAAGCGCCGGATTCCGCCGCCGTGATCGTAATGCCCGTGCGAGAGAATCGCCAAATCCACGTCGGCAAGGCACACGCCAAGGCGTTCGGCGTTCTTGGAGAAGGCATCGGTCTGCCCCATATCAAACAGGATCCTGTGTCCTTGCGTTTCCAAGAGCAGGCTCAGCCCATGCTCAGCAAGCAAGGCGGGATCGCGCGCGGTATTCTCGCAAAGCACCGTGATCCTCATAGCTTCCCCTCCGCCATGAAATCCGAATCCTTTTCCAAAAAGGACAGTAAAATGCGAAGAAAATCCTCCAATCCCGCACGATCCTCTTCGCAAAACCGCGCAAGATGAGGGCTGTCAATATCCAGTACCCCGATCACCTCATCTTCCATGCAAAGAGGGATCACGATCTCACTCCTGGAAGCCGCGTCACAGGCAATATGTCCCGGGAATTCGTGAACGTCCGGAACGACGACTGTCCTCCTCGCTTCCGCGGCACATCCACAGACCCCCCTCCCTATGGCGATCGCAGTGCATGCAATCTTTCCCTGAAAGGGACCGAGGATCAGACGATCCCCACGGCGCAGATAAAAGCCCGCCCAGTTGATCCCATCCATCCGCTCCCAAAGGAGCGCTGCCGCATTGGCCAGATTGGAGAGCGCATAAGGAACCCCCTCGCACAAGGCCTTAAGAGAGGCTGAAAGCGCAGGATAATCGGTCATTTGCATCATCATTTCCATTCCTCCACGTCAATCTCGGAAAGCAACGCCTCAACAGCATGCGTCTCGGGCGGTGCCGTTCCCTCGCGCAGGCAGGCAGCACTGCCGTAGGCCACAGCGCGGCGAAGGCAGGCCGCAGACGATTCTCCCTTGGCGTAAGCCGATAAAAAGCCTGCTACGCTGCTATCCCCCGCTCCGACGGTGGAGCACACCGCGATCCTTGGCGGACGTGCAGAGAACACGCCCTCGCCGCACACGAGAAGGGATTCTTCGCCCCCTCTTGTCACCAACACGTTTTCAATGCCCCTTTGAGAAAGCGCCCTCGCGCAAAGCAATGCCTCCTTCTGCGTGCGCACAGGAGAATCGCAGAGCACGGAAAGCTCCTCGGCGTTCGGCTTGATCAGCCACGGACGGATCCTGACAAGCTCCTCCGCCGAAAAAGAGCGGCAATCCACCGCAATCCGGGCACCTCTCTCCCGTAACGCAAAAAGCATTTGGAGAACAGCCTCCTTGTCGCATCCGTCGGGGAGGCTGCCCGCCAGAAGGACAACGTCCCCGGGATCGGTTCGGTCGCAAAGAAGCAGCCGGATCTCCTGCAGGCGTCCCTGAAGTGACAAGGGGGAGGACAGGCTGATGCGCGTTTCCTTTTCCCCTGCAACGTGAATCGTCAAATTCTCGCGGATCCGCCCAGGAACGGTCAAGGAGCAGATCGAGAGGCCGTCCTTCTCGAGAGCTTCGGCAAACTCCGCGCCGTTCTCCTCACCAAGCAGAACAAAGGCAAGGCAGCGCTCCCCCGTCGAAAGCAGAGCGCGGGCTACGTTCACGCCCTTTCCACCCGCCTCGCGCAGGGTCGGGGTCGCAAAGTTCTCGCTCTCTATTGCCATACGGTCCGCCTTGGCGTGCAGATCGAAGGCGGGGTTGAGGGTAACGGTCAGGATCTTCATGCCGTCGGCTCCGTCCCCTGCGTCAGCGTTTCGTTCAAGCGCAAGGAAGCCTTGCAGAGGAACGCAATGTTTTCCTCCTCAAAGACAACGTCACGGCCGGTATGAATACGGTCCATATACTCGGTTTTCAAAAGCTTGGAATATTTCAGAGAGGCAACGCCCACACCGTGCTTGAAGCGGGATTGGTCGGAGGGATAAAACACCCCTTTTGAAAGGATCTCGACTTGGAAGGGCTCCTCTGTTGCAAAGGCCTCCGTAAGCTTGGGGATCTCCGCAGAGGCATCCTTTTTGGCAACGAGCAGAATCCGCTTGCCATCCGAAACACAGTCAAAATTGACGAGCAGGGTCTTCTCGCGCACCGTAGGATGCGCCTTTGCGAAGGAGGACGATCCGATCATGCCGGCCTCCTCCAGATCGAAGAAGACAAACGCCACGTGCGCCCTCTGCTCCTCGGGAAGCCGATCCATGATCGAGAGCAGCGTGATCACGCCCGAGGTGTTGTCGTTTGCCGTATGCTTGTTGGCAGGTCCTGCCAAAAGAAGTCCAAACACACCGAAATAAACCACCCAAAAGTCAAGATACGCCAAAAGATTTGCGGTCTGCTCACCAATCAGGCCGCTTTTGGCCAGCGTGCCGACACCAAGTCCTACCAGAAAGGAGAATCCGAAAAAGATTGCAAAAATCGGAAGCAGGATCGCGATCTGGTAGAGGAGATAGATC
>JAFOGE010000141.1 GCA_017386965.1 Clostridia bacterium | reverse complement strand
TAAAGAGATGCATATACTCGCAGGGGTAGAGGTCGGAGACGAAGGTCACGATGCCGCGATAGCGGAAGGTCGTCACGGTAAGACCGGTTTCCTCCAGGATCTCGCGGCGCATGCAGTCCTCGGGGCTTTCGCCGTCCTCAAATTTTCCGCCCACGCCGATCCATTTGTCGCGGTTTTCGTCCTGCTCCTTCTTGGTGCGGTGGAGCATCAGATAGCGTCCGTCGCGCTCCAGGTAGCATAGCGTCGTCATTTTCACGGTGCGCGTTCTCCTTTTCGGCTTCTTTCTGCTCTCATTATAGCAGGCCTGTTCGCAAAAAGCAAGGCTTTTTGAAAAAAGAAGCAAGGGGGGAATGCGAAGCTCGCACCTGCGGGAGGGACTCCGGCGGGAGATAAAAAATGGGAACGACCCGGGGGTCGTTCCCATTTTTTTATCACGGTTCTCCCTTAGTCGGTGACGAAGGGAAGCAGAGCCATGTTACGAGCTCTCTTGATTGCCGTGTTGACTGCACGCTGGTGAACAGCGCAGGTGCCGGAGATTCTTCTGGGAAGAATCTTGCCGCGCTCGCTGATGAACTTTCTCAGCTTTGCGCTATCCTTGTAATCAACGTAGGAAATCTTGTCTGCGCAGAAAATGCAGACCTTCTTTCTTCTGCGGTTTGCGTTCGCGGGACGAGCCGGACGAACAACTGCTTCGGTTGCTTTCGTATCCATATCTTATGAAATCCTCCTGTTCAAAATGTGTGCCTTCCTCAGAAGGGCAGATCGTCGTCGGTCTTCAGCTCCTCAAATCTCGGCGCGGACGCGGGAGAAGAAGCGAAGGACGGCGCGTTGTAGGTTTCGGCAGAGTAGTTTCCGCCTGCATTGTTGTCGTTCTTGCTGTCCACGAACATTGCCTCATCGGCAACGACCTCGGTGGCATAGCGCTTTTGACCCTGCTGATCCTGCCAGCTTCTGGTCTGGATCGAGCCGGTTACGCAAAGAGCGGATCCCTTACGGAAGTAACGGGAAATGAACTCTGCGGTCGAGCGCCAAGCAACGACGTTGATGAAGTCTGCCTGCTGGCCCTGAGCGCCGTCGGCACTCTTGGACTGGTAGCGGCGGTTGATCGCTAACGTGAAGGAGACCACAGCGATGCCGCTGGTGGTTTGCTTCAACTCCGGATCTGCGGTCATTCTTCCGCAAAGGACAACCTTGTTAAGATTCAAACTGGACATCTTAGAAACGCCTCCTTTTTTTGATCAACGGAGAGAATTACTCTGCGTCGGCAGCAACTTCGGCAGCGGGAGCCTCTGCAGCTTCTTCAGCAGCAGGAGCCTCTGCAGCCTTTGCAGCGATCTTCTCGTCAATAGCAATGACCATTGCGCGAAGAACGGACTCGTCGATGTTCATCAGACGCTGCAGCTCTGCGGGGAACTCGCCCTCGCTCTTGAAGGTCACGACGGTATAATAACCCTCGTTCATGTCGTCGATCGGATAAGCAAAGCGGCGCTTGCCCCAATCGTCGACGGCGATGGTCGTTGCGTTTGCATCAACCAGACCGGTGAACTTATTCACCGTTGCCTTTGCGGCTTCTTCGCCGTTTGCAAGGCTTACGATGAACATGCATTCATAAGAATTGATTACTTTCTCCATGTTTTACACCTCCCTATGGACTTTCGACCGTGCTGTAAGATTGAATTTGCACGGTAGAGAGACGGGAAAAAATCCCGTACCAAGTTGGTATTATACCACATCTTTTCCTCTCTGTCAAGTCTTTTTTTCGCATTTTAATTTATATATATAGAAAAAGTGGAGAATCGCGGGTAAAAAGCGCGATTCTCCACTGCTTCAGATAGGGTTACTGCTTGGATTTTGCGGGGACAGTTGCCTTCGCGGCTTTTTTTGCCTTGCGATCCATGAGGAGCCAAGGGAGGTAAGCCAGCACGAACAGAACCGTGACTGCGGCGGCCATGATCAGGATGCGCAGGGCAAAGATGGGCGGGAGGATATCCAGAATGGAGGGGGTGTCCTCGGGTCTTGCCATAAAGAGGTAGTTCGCGCCCGGACCGAGAATGGTGTTAGCCGCGTAGGCGACCACGGCGAGGGTGGCGAGGCCGGCGTAGGACTTGACCAAGGAGCGAAGCGTCGGACGCATCTTGTGGACGAACATCAGGTAAAAGATGGCTATGTATCCAAGGGTATGCTCCAGCCAGAACTGGTAGTAGCGGAAGCGCGTGGGACCCGTGTAGGAGATGACGGTGGGGGTGATCAGCGCAAAGATGGTTCCGGCAAACACCCAGAAATAGACAAAGTCAAAGAGGGATTGCGATTTGGTGACGATCATGTAGCTGCCAAAGACGATGGCCCAGCCGCAAACGGTGATGGGGAGATGGTCGATGGGATTGGGACCGAGCGAGGGGACGCCTACAAGTCGCCAGTAATAGGACATTTCCGAGCAGATCATGGCAAAGGCCAGGATCCAGCGCAGGGTGCTGTCGGCGCGGCTGCTATTGCGCAGCTGCTTGCGGAAGCAAAAGATCAGAAAGATCAGAGTGGCGGTCAGGAGAATGGGCAGAATATGGGCGAGGGAGAAATTGACGAATTCGACCTCGTCGCCCTTTCCAAAGAAGTAGTGCAGAAATTGTTTCATGGTTGCCTCCTTAAGCTGATGGGATCGCGCGGATGATTCCCCTCTATTATAACTGACGTACTCCGCCTTGTCAACATTTTGTTTACAAAATTCACACGAGGTGCGCAAATCTTCACAGAAGGATCAAAAAAGGAAGGCAAATCCCTTGCGGAATTTGCGAGGTTCATCGCCTTTTTTGATTTCGTCTTGGTGGAGGCGTGGGCTTTAAAACCGAACACCGCCATCGTGGTATGAAGCTTGGCATAGCACCGCATTCCCCCGATTATTGGGGGCGGCAACTTGCCGCTGGTGGAAACAGCAGGGCTCTGAACCCCTGCATGCGCGCAAATGCGGTGCGTATCGAAGGGCAACGTCCGCGCATGCGGTGGCAAATTCCTGGCGGAATTTGCGAGGTTCATCGCCTTTTTTGGTGGAAACAGCAGGGCTCAGAACCCCTG
>JAFOGE010000140.1 GCA_017386965.1 Clostridia bacterium | reverse complement strand
TGGTGCCCGCCTACTGTGAGGTGTTCGACAGCGCGGAGGAGGCAAGACGGCGGGAGTGCGCCATTAAAAAAATGACCCGCACGCAGAAAGAAGCTTTGATCGCCGCGTGCGCGGATCTGGAAGCGAGGCTGTCACTGTTTTTGCCAAAATAAAAAACGTCCCGAAGGACGTTTTTTATTTTATAAGCAATATTGAAGCTGCGCCAACTGCGATTCCAAAAATCTGAAGCACCGAAAATTTGTCTTTGAATATGATACGCGACAAAAAGCAATTGAAAAGAACTCTTGAGATTGTCGCCATGGGGAAAAGCACTGTCGCATCAACATTTGCCGAAAGATATATTGTGAGATAATTTGAAATTGCCATAAATGCTCCGGCGGGAATTGCATATGGCAATGCGCGCGCAGGCTTCTTTTCTTTTTTGTAAAGTGTAAGCAACAAAATGGGATGCGGGGGCCGAGGTGATCTTTCCGGGGACACCGCCAAGACCCTCCTGGATCAGCTGCTTGAGCGACCAGCCCGCGCAGTATCCGGTCAGCATCGAAAGGTCGTGAATATGGATGTCCGTGTTCTTGTGTGCATTGGCGATCTCGTCGTCATACACCTCGGAGAGCCAGTAGTTTGCCGTGATCGCGCCGGAGTTATGCAGGATCAGACCGCCGACCGAATAGGTTACGGTGGAGTTCTCCTTTACTCTCCAGTCCAGAGCCTTAACGTACTTATCGACAATGTCCTTATAGTCCACCATCGTAGCACTGATATTACGCAGCTTTTCGCGCTGACGGCGGTAAAGAATATATGCCTTGGCAACGTCGTCGTAGCCTGCCTTGATCAGCACGCTCTCCACGCTGTCCTGGATATTTTCTACCGAAATCATCTGATTCTCAATCTTAGCTTCAAAATCCGCCGTGACCTTCAATGCCAGGAAATCGATCACATCGGAGTTGTATTGCTTATTGCAAGCATCGAATGCCTGTGTAATCGCCTTGCTGATCTTGGAAAGATCAAAAGCGACCTGCTTGCCGTCACGTTTGATTACGTTGTACATAAATTCCTCCAATCCTAAAAATACTATATGTTGTGTTGACGGTTTCTATTATACACTATATATCGTAAAAAGTCAATAGATTTTTTTCAAGCATAATGGCGAATTTTCGCTTCCCTTTTTGTCACTTTTAGACAAAAAAAGGAAAGCAACCGAAGTGCCGTGGTTGACCGCACATTTCGGTTGCCTCTATATCTTGTGTTGCTCGATTACCGAACCCGCGTCGGAATTCCTCTTGCCTCGGCCTCTGCCTGCATCGCCGTCAAGCCCTCTGCGGAAACGGGATGCATTCCCTGCCCCACCAGATCTCCCGAATCCACAAAATTCTGGATGTAATAGGCCGGCGCTCCTCGGATCCAGTCTGCGATCGCGGCAATATCCTCCGGTGTATGGAGCTCCTGCGTAACCGTTGTCCGAAACTCAAAGGGCACCTTCCCCGCAAGGAGAAAGGCCACGCTCTCCTCGATCGGATCGATCGAAAAGGAATGCAATCCTACCGTTTGCGCATATTTTTCGCGGGAGTTCTTAATATCCATCGCGACATAATCCACAAGACCTGCCTCAACGATCGCCTTCAGCCGCTCGGGAAAGCTTCCGTTGGTATCCAGCTTGACGGAAAACCCCATTGCCTTGAGCTTGCAAAGAAGCTCCTCGAGCCCACTCTGCAGCAGCGGTTCCCCTCCCGTGATGCAAACGCCGTCGAGGATGCCCTTTCGCTTTTCCAGCTGGCGAAGGATCTCCTCCTCCTGCAAGCGTGCCGAGGGATCGACGTGACTGACCAATGCAGCGTTGTGGCAGAAGGGGCAACGGAAGTTACACCCCTCCGTAAAGAGGATGCAGGCTACCTTTCCTGGAAAGTCCAGAAGCGTCAGCTTTTGAAATCCTTGAATCCGCATCGTTACGATCTCCTTTTTTCAGCGGCGCCCACGCGCTCGCCGATTTTCTTCCTTATATATTAATATGGCATCCTTGTGCCGGTGGCGCGAAGCACTTCTTTGGAAAAAGGAGTGCCGAGCAATGCAATCGCATCCCCGGCACTCATTCGCGCGCCAACGCGCCCAAAGACGTTATTCTTCCGTCTTTTCCTCGTCCTCGTCCTCCTCTGCAGGGGGAGGCGTAACCTCGACCTTGACCTCATGGGTCATGGTTTCGTCAGCAGAAAGAACGGTAACGGTCAAATTGTTGTAGGTGAAGGAATCTCCAAGCTTTGGAATGTTCTCAAAATGCTCTGTCAGCCATCCGTTGACGGTAGTAGAGCCAATCTCCTCATCCGCCTCCAGCTCGAAGAAGCTGAAGAACTCGTCGATCGACGTACTGGAGCGCACGGTATAGGTGTTCTCCGCGATCTCGGTAATCGGTTCGATTTCCTCATCCTGCTCATCCCAGATCTCACCGACCAGCTCCTCCAGAATATCCTCCATCGTTACGATGCCCGACGTAAAGCCGTACTCGTTGACGACGATAACGATGTGCGTGCGATTCTTCTGCATCTCCTTGAAGAGAATGTCCAGATGCATGGTTTCGGGAACGAAAATCGGAGCCATGATCGCCTCCTCCATATCAAAGTTCTCTCTCGTATGCTTGATCAAGAAATCCTTGGTATGCAGAATTCCGAGAATGCGGTCAATGCTCTCAGCAAAAAGCGGGATACGGGAATACCCCTCCAGCTCAATGATCTCAAGGAGGGACTCCTCGGAGATATCACGGGGGAGCGCAACCATATCGTTGCGTTGCGTCATAACGTCAGCCGCAGTCAGGCGGTCGAGCTTGAAGACGTTCTTGATGTATTCGATATCGTCGCCATCCAGCGTTCCCTCATCCACGCCGGCATCCAGCATAATGACGATATCCTCCTCGGAAACGGTTTCCTCCTTCTCGTCGGGGTTGATCCCGAAGATGCGGAGCACGCCGTTGGTGGAAACGGTCAGGAACCAGACGATCGGCTTGAGAACGGCCATAAGGACGGAGATCACCCCACTGACAGCGGTGGCGAGCTTTTCCTTATGCTTCATGGCGATGCGCTTGGGGACCAGCTCGCCAAGCACAAGGGTAAAATAGGACAGAATCAGCGTAATGAGGATGACCGATACCGTATCCACCGTTTCGTAATAGCGGGGAGCGATGTTGAAGATGTCCAGGAAGAACCGGGTCAATCCATCGGAAAAGCTATCGGCTGCGAATGCGGAGCCGAGAAAGCCGGCAAGGGTAATGCCAACCTGAATGGTAGAAAGAAAGCGGGTGGGGTCCTCGATGATCTTCAGCATCTTTTTTGCCTTCTTGTCCCCGTCTTCTGCGTTGGACTTCAGTTTTTTCTCATTCAGGGAGATCACGGCGATCTCGGTGGCGGCAAAAAATGCATTCAACAGGATCAGGACCAGCTGCAGCAATAGTTGGAAAAACATAATAACCTCTCTTTAATCAAAAAATTCTTGTAATGGTTGGGTGTCTGCTCGGCGGTCTATATCCGCAAGCAGAACAGGCTTCTCAATGATGTCAGAACGTGCAACCATGACAAGAACCCGGGAGGTTCTTCTGAATACACCTCATCTGAGGTGCAACTTCGGG
Source organism: Clostridia bacterium (assembly GCA_017386965.1). Classification (GTDB taxonomy): domain Bacteria; phylum Bacillota; class Clostridia; order Oscillospirales; family CAG-272; genus UMGS1865. The sequence continues at coordinate 1,587 of JAFOGE010000140.1, read as the reverse complement.
GCAATTCCATTTCTTTCTCCTTCTTTTCAGATTTGATACGCAGAGCAATCATACCACACTTTTTGCAAAATGTCAAGGGCTTATCACGAAATATATCCCGCGTTTCTACTTTATTTACAAAATTGATCCTATTTAATATAAGAAAGGTAAAAAGAAAAGCCCCATCGGGCATAGGACGGCTGCATAAAGAGAAATGACCCTTGACCGCAGGTTGTAAATCCGCGACCAAGGGTCATTTCTGTTCACTCTTAGTATCTAACATCTTTTGTAATCCTCTCTTTCCTAATCTACCTCTTGCTTTTCTCGCACGTTGCCAAAACACTCATAAATCTCTGTTTCTCTTTTTAGAAGATGACTCTCTGTTTTCTTTCCTGTGCTACCCTTGCAAAAGGCGAGTGATGAAGTCTTCAACGCCTGCGTCCTTCGGGAGATCCTCACATTTTCCATCGGCATGCTTAACCATTCAAATCAGATTTGCCTTTTTCTCCCGCTCCCGAATCCCGATCGATCTGCTTGCGTTACACCGCCGTGTTGGCACTTTTCGTGTGCCGAGATCTGCAAGACGCTATTTCCGCACGGCTCTCTCTTTCCCTGCCGTACGTTCTACCGTTTCGATCCATTCGGGTTTCTGCCTTCGTTGAAAATCGGTGGTTACTTGTTCATTGGACTGTACCTTCCTTTCTTCACCTATAGTATAGCACAGTGCAAGAGCTTTTTCAATTGACAAATTGCAAGAAGTTCACAATATTTTTTTGTGCAAATAGCGGAATTTGGTAAAAACGCACAAAAATCTGTTGACAAGCACCCAAATATGTGCTATACTGTATATGTTGTGTTGCTCCGCGCCTTGCGCGGATAAGGAAAAAAGCAGAAAAAGACGGACGGAATGCGCAGGGCTTTCCGTCCGTCCTTTTTTGCTTTACATTCCGGCAACGATCATTTGCACGTCCCGTGCAATGTTGTTCGGCAGGGAGTACTGATTGACGCATCCGATCACTCCGGTAATCAGCGGAATGCAGCAGATGATCCAACCGACGATCAAGGCAACGATCTTGTTGGTCCACGCCTCATCCGAGAAGGTGACCGTGAGAAGATCGTTGGTCAGAATGCAGTTGACGCGCACCGATTCGCTCATGCCGAGCAGGTGCGTTGCTCCCGAGGTTCCCTTTTCAATGGTCAGGGCAGTGGCTCCGTTGATGTTCAGAATGTTGACCGTGTAGCCCTTGTTGACGTAGGTCTTGGCGAGACGGTCTGCAAAAACGGCGATGTCGAAATCGCTCTTGACGTTTACCAGTACGTTGTTTGCCATGATTAGCCTCCTGAAAAGCAGATGTTGATACTGTTATTATAGCACTCGGCCGATCGCTTGTCAATGCTTGTCGGTTTTTTTGTCGAGCGGAGAGGAATGCGCGCCCTCTCCCTGACTTATTCCAATCGCCCTTCCCTTTCGAAAATGCGCTTGAGATAGCGTCCCGTGTGGGAGGCCTCCACGAGCGCGACCTGCTCGGGCGTTCCCGTGGCCAGGAGGGTTCCGCCTCCTTCTCCGCCCTCCGGACCGAGATCGATGAGGTAATCCGCGCTCTTGAT
>JAFOGE010000139.1 GCA_017386965.1 Clostridia bacterium | reverse complement strand
GACGCCGCCCTTTACAGAGAGGATTCGAAGGATCTCAAGGCTAACGTCCTTTGCGGTAACGAAGGGACGAAGCTTTCCGGTCAAGTTGACCTTGATCATCTTGGGCATGGTAATGTAGTAAGCGCCGCCGCCCATCGCAACGGCCACGTCAAGGCCGCCTGCACCAAAGGCGAGCATTCCGATGCCGCCGCCCGTCGGCGTGTGGCTATCCGATCCGATCAGCGTCTTTCCGGGAATACCGAAGCGCTCCAGATGAACCTGATGGCAAATACCGTTTCCCGGACGGGAGAAGTAAATGCCGTGCTTTTTGGCAATGGATTGAATAAAACGGTGATCATCCGCATTCTCAAATCCGGATTGCAGTGTATTGTGGTCAATGTAAGCAACACTGCGCTCGGTGCGCACGCGATCGATTCCCATGGATTCAAACTCCAAGTAAGCCATCGTTCCCGTAGCGTCCTGCGTCAGCGTCTGATCGATGCGAAGTGCAATCTCACTGCCAACGGTCATCTCTCCGCTGATCAAGTGGGCTTTGATAATTTTTTGTGCAATGGTAAGTCCCATATTAGTGGATTCCTCGATTCAAGATATAGTCACGTGCATTCAGAATGTGGGCCACAGTATGCTTCTCCGCAGCCTCGGCATCCCTTTTTTCGATCGCCTCAAAAATCGCGCGATGCTCACGGGCAGATTGCTCTGCGCGGGAAGAATTCTCAACGGATGCCTTGCGATATTTCTGAACCTTCTTATGAAGCGGGATCAGGGTGTCGTTATAGACGCAGCTGCCGCTGAAGCGATAGATCAGTTGATGGAATTTGCTATCCATCTGCTTAATGTGATCCGCATCTCCCTTTTGCACGTAAAACTCCTGCAGCTCCAGAGTTTCACGAAGCTCGGCAAGCTCCTCATCCGTAATATGAAGAGCCGCCTCTGCAGAAACCATTCCTTCGATGCGAATGCGGATACTGAAAATATCCTCCAGATCCTTATCGGTAACACTGAGAACGAGGATGCCTTTCCCCGTGGTTTGAATAATGTGCTCCTGCTCCAATCTTCGAAGAGCCTCGCGGATCGGCGTGCGGCTGACACCGAGATCGCTCACAAGCATCATCTCCGTCAGGATCGTACCGCGGGGATATTTGCCGGATAGAATATCGTTCTCGAGGCGCTCAAACACCTTCTCCGAAAGGGATACGGTTCTATGGTCCAACATATCATTTCCTCCTTACAGTCTGCGCAGACGTCCGCCCGACAGCTCCTCGATCTTCTCCTCCAGCTCGCCCGTGGAGATCGACGTCTGACGTCCCGCCTCATAGTCCTCGTCGATCCACGCCTTGAGCGCCACGACGAGCGGATCTCGCTTGTCCACCGCCTCTGCGGCAGAAAGACGGTAATTCTCGTTGATCCAGTAAGCAATTCCGGCCAGTCCTGAGGTCTTACTGATCATGACCGATGCACTGCGGTTCAGAATTTTCTTTGTGTCAAAGATGTTGTAAATTTCCTCATCCTTGAGCAGTCCGTCCGCGTGGATCCCTGCCCTGGTTACGTTGAAGTTCCTTCCAACAAAGGGCGTCATCGGGGGGATATCATATCCCATCTCGTTCTTAAAATATTCCGCGATCTCGGTAATCATCGTAGGATCCATGCCGTCAAAGGAACCGCGCAAGGAAGCATACTCAAAGACCATTGCCTCAAGAGGCACGTTTCCGGTTCTCTCTCCGATACCGAGCAAGGAGCAGTTAACGCCGCAAGCGCCGTAGAGCCATGCGGTTGTCGCATTGGCAACTGCTTTGTAAAAGTCGTTGTGGCCGTGCCACTCCAGCATCTCACTGGGAACATCGGAGTAGTGCTGCAGACCGTAGATGATGCCGGGAACGCTTCTGGGAAGCGCGACCTCTGTGAACGGAATTCCGTAGCCCATCGTATCGCATGCGCGGATACGAACGGGAATCTTAGCATCCTGCGACATCTTCATCAGCTCGTTTACGAAAGGAACGACAAAGCCGTAGAAATCTGCGCGCGTAATGTCCTCCAGATGGCAACGCGGCATAACACCGGCCTCAAAGGCCTCCGCGACCGTCTGCAAATAGTAATTCATGCATTCCTTACGCGTCATCTTCATCTTATTGAAGATGTGATAGTCGCTGCAAGAAACAAGGATTCCCGTTTCGCGGATCCCCAAATTGCGTACCAGCTTGAAATCCTCCTTGCTGGCACGGATCCAAGTCGTGATCTCCGGGAATTTGAGCCCGAGATCCTGGCATTGCGCGATCGCGTCACGGTCCTTTTGGCTATAAACGAAGAACTCGGTTTGCCGAATGATTCCGTAGGGACCGCTGAGCTTGGACATCATCTTAAAGAGATCCACGATTTGCTTTACGGTATAGGGCTCCACCGACTGCTGGCCGTCGCGGAAGGAGGTATCCGTGATCCAAACATCCTCCGGCATACCGTAAGGCACACGGCGGTGGTTAAAGGCAACGCGCGGAACATCGGTGTAGGGATAAACGTCGCGGTACAGATTGGGCGACGCAACGTCCTGCAAGGAATAGCGATAGCTCTCTTCCTCCAGCAGATTCGATTTTCTGGAAATCTCAAGCATGATATCTTCCTCCTCGGAAATGTATGATTGTATACAATTATACACAAATTAACGTATTTTGTCAAGAGTATACACAAAAACACTTGCTGAAAAAAGCAACAAAAATATACAAAATTCACCCCTGACTCTTGACACCTATTCTAAAAATGCTATAATAGAATAAGATACAACCCCAGGAAGGACGGAACAACCCATGAAACTGATGATCGCATCCGACATTCACGGATCTGCCTATTACTGCAAGCAGCTCCTTGCAGCCTACCAAAGTGAGAATCCCGACCAATTGCTGCTCTTAGGCGATCTGCTCTACCACGGACCGAGAAACGATCTTCCACGCGACTATGCCCCAAAGCAGGTAATCGAAATGCTCAATCCCTTGGCCGAAAAGCTCCTGTGCGTAAGGGGAAATTGCGAGGCCGAGGTGGATCAGATGGTACTCTCCTTCCCTGTTCTGGCCGACTACGCTTGGCTCATGGCAGACGGCATTCGGATCTTTGCAACGCATGGGCATCATTACGGCGAGGATTGTCCTCCGCCTCTTGCACAGGGCGACATCCTTCTCTGCGGACACACACATGTTCCCGCCATCCGTTCACACGGATCTTGGACCTACCTCAATCCCGGATCGGTTTCCATTCCGAAGGAAGGGTCTGCACACGGCTACATGATTCTGGATGGCCAAACGATCTATCATAAGGATCTGGACGGAACCCTTTTGGAGAAGAGAAAGCTTTCATAAAAAACAGCACGGCAGGCTGCAGGATGGCAGCCTTGCCGTGCTGTTTTATTCTTGCTTGGTACGGGATTTCCTTCCGATCCTCTCGGATGGATCGCAGGAAGCCCCTCGTTTGATCGTGTTGTAGCCGAAGCGGTTGCGGATCGCATCCACTGCCCTGTCCACGCGCCGTGCCTTCTCCTTTTCGGCATCCTCCGAGAAAAGGGAAAGCTGCATCTCCTCACCCTCGCGGCAAACCTCTGTCAACGCAACGCCCAAAAGGCGCAATGGCGTTCTTCCGTCCCAAAGCTCCGCAAAAAGGCTTTTTACAATCGCATAGATCTCATCCGTGATGTCGGTTGGGGTGCTTAATTTTCGTTGATGGGAGCGATCCTTGAACTGATTGGATCGCACTGTGACCGCAATACAATATGCTTTTGCGCGATCTGCGCGCATTCTCGATGCCACACTGTCGGTCAAAGCAAGAAGCACGCGGTTTCCCGCCTCCCAATCCGTTAGATCCTGCGGTAAGGTGGTCGAGATGCTATATCCCTTTGCATCCTCCGCCTCGGCCTGTACCGGAGAATCGTCGATCCCGTTTGCGTATTGATGAAGATGCGTTCCCTGCTTGTTTCCTAACAGGTTCTGCAATTCGATGGGATCGGTTCGTGCAAGATCCCCGATGGTTCGAACGTAGGAGCGGCGAAGCTTTTCCGCCGTGGAGGCACCAACTGTAAAAAGCGCGCCAACGTCGAGCGGGTGCATCTTTGCTTCGATCTCCTCCGAATAGAGGGTATGCACGCGGTCCGGCTTTTCAAAGTCGCTCGCCATTTTGGCCAGAAGCTTATTCGATCCGATACCCACATTGACGGTAAAGCCGAGCGTGTCGCGAATCTCGTCCTTGATCCTGTGCGCGATGGCGATCGGATCGGGATAGAGCATCGAGGTGCCGCTCATGTCCAGGAAGCACTCATCAATGGAATACTGCTCCACCACGGGCGCGTATTTTCGGCAGATCGAGAGAAAGGCCTTGGAGCTTTTCTCGTAGAGCGCAAAATCCGGTTTGGCCAGGATCAGCGTCGGACATTTGCGTAGGGCCTGCGCGATGGGCTCGCCGGTCTGCACACCGTACGCCTTTGCGGGAATGGACTTGGCCAGGATCACACCGGTGCGCTTTTCCCGATCGCCGCCGATGGCCGAGGGGAGAAGCCGCAGATCCTGCTTGTCCCCTGCCTGTAAGCGCCGAACGGCCTCCCAGGAAAGGAAGGCGCTGTTGACGTCAATATGAAAGATCAGGCGCTCCATCCTTCCATCTCCCTTCTGCCCATAGCGATTTCTATCTTTATTATAACGGAAGACGGAGAAAATGTCAATCGGCATTTCGTGCGATCCCGTTTTTTCTTCTGCCTACACGGCCTATCTTTGGCACCTTTCTATTGACGGAGGAATGAAACTGTGCTATAACGAAAATGAAGCAAATCGACCTATACAGGGAGAATTTCCATGTATCGTACGCAAAAATTACAATGTATCGAATATAGCAAAACGGTCCCGACAGATCGTTAAAAATCTGTCGGGACCCTCTATTTTACTACGGATCACATAATGCAAGTTGATTTATGATTTCTCCGTTAAGGAATACACCCCTTGGCGCAATCCTTTTTTGTATGTGCGGATTATTTCTTCACGGAATCGCGGATCTCGCGCAGAAGAGCGGCCTGCTCGCGAACGTTTGCGTAGAACTCGTCCTTGATCGCCTGCTCCTTAGCAGCCTTCTCTGCTGCTGCGGCAGCCTCTGCGGCAGCCTTAGCATCGGCCTCTGCCTTCTGTGCGGCGGCCTCTGCTTCCTTCTTGGCAATTTCCTTCGCGTTGAGCTTGCGCTCCATGCCCTTGATCACACGAACCAGTACGAATACGGTAAACGCAATGATCAGGAAGTCGAGGATCGATTGCAGCCACAAGCCATACTGAATGGAGATCTTGGCCTTCTCAACCACGCCCTCTGCATTCAGCACCTCCTCGCGCAGGACGTACTCCCACTCGTTGATGCTGACACCGCTGGTAAAGTAAGTAACGAGCGGCGTGATGATCTGCTTGACCAGACCGTTGACGATCGCGTTGAACGCGGTTGCCACGACCACGGCCACAGCCATATCCAGCACGTTACCCTTGGTAATAAACTTCTTAAAATCGGTAAAGAAGCTGATCTGTTCCTTCTTTATCTTCTCTTTTCCTGCTTTGAGCTTTTCCTTCATTTCCATTTCCTCGCCTTTTTTAATTTTTTCCTCCAGCACTTCCTTGTCTGCTCGTCCCATTCTTGTCCCCTTTTCTCCTGTTAATCAGACGCAAACGCAAGCATCACAAGCGCCGTCCCGGTATCTTCATTTTACTCCGAAATTCACATCTTGTCAACAAAAACTTGCGTTTTTCGTAAAAAAAAGCAAAAACATGAAAGGGTTTGCAAAAAAGGCTCAAAGATCGTTTCGGCAAACGTCCTCGGGAGTTTCGCGCTTGACGGCAACATAGCTCTCTCCGCCTGCCAGCATAACCACCGGCGGGCGCGGAATACGGTTGTAATTCGAGGACATGGAATAATTGTACGCCCCCGTTGTAAGAACAGCCAGCAGATCGCCGCGTGCCACCGATTGGGGCATTTTGACGTTCTCCTGCAGGATATCTCCGCTCTCGCAGCAGCGTCCCACCACCGAGCAACGCATCTGCTCCTCGGCATCGGCCGCCTCGGTGCGGTTGGCAAGAAGCAGCGTGTAGGGCGAACGGTAGAGAGCGAATCGGGGATTGTCGGCCATTCCGCCGTCCACCGAAACATAGTTCTTATATCCCGGAATCCGCTTGACCGTGCCCACGGTATAAAGTGTCATGCCGGCCTCGGCCACAATGCTCCGCCCCGGCTCCATGCGGATCGCGGGAAGGTCAATTTCAAGCATTGCGCACTGCTTGCGGACGGCATTACCGATGATACGGATATTCTTTTCGATCTCCATAACAGGATCCTCAGCCAGATAGCGCACACCAAATCCGCCGCCCAGATCCAATTCCTCTGCGACGTATCCGTAACGTTTTTTCATGTGTGCGACGAATTCCAGCATAATGGAAGCGGAGCGCAGAAAGACGTCGGCATCAAAGACCTGCGATCCAACGTGACAGTGAAAGCCTGCAAGACGGATATGCGAAAGCTTTAAGGCATACGCTGTGATCTCCTCGGCCTGCCCCGTTTCGATCGCAGAGCCAAATTTGGAATCGACGTTTCCGGTAGCCACGGCCTCATAGGTGTGCGGATCGATTCCCGGCGTCAGCCGCAAAAGAATCTTTTGCACCTTGCCTTGCCCTCCGGCGATGCGCTCGATGGCATCCAGCTCCTCGCGGTTATCTACGACCAAGTATCCGATTCCACGGGAGATCGCATCGGAAATATCTGCATCGGTCTTATTGTTGCTATGAAAATAGGCACGCTCCATTGGAAAGCCGACGGAGTCCGCAGTATAAGCCTCTCCTGCGGAAACCACGTCCACCCCCATTCCCTCCTCCCACATGATCCGATAGATCTGCTTAAAGGAGGCCGCCTTGCTGGCGTAAAGAGGAAGTGCCTTCTCGCCGAAGGCCTCGGTCATGGCCTTTCGATAGGTTCTGCATTGCAGGCGGATCCGATCCTCATCCAACAGATACAGGGGCGTTCCGTAACGCTCGGCAAGAAGGACGGTGTCCTGTCCGCCAAGGCAAAGATGATCTCTTTCGTTTACCGAAAGATTGTCACAAATCAGTTCCTTCATCATCGGTCATGCTTCCTCAATCATGCGTTTCATATCGTACAGTCCCGCAGGCTTTCCGATCAGAAAATCGGCCGCTGCGATCGCGCCCTCTGCAAAGAGCGCTCTACTGTGCGCTTCATGCTTTAAGGTCACGGTTTGCGTGTCCGTGCCGATGATCACCTCATGCTCACCCACGATGTTGCCCATGCGGACGGCGTGAATGCCGATCTCGTTCTTCTCGCGCTTGGCTTGACCGGAACGGCCGCAGATCAGCGTTGCATCCTCGCGCACCTCTTGCAATTCTCTGGCAAGAAGCAGAGCGGTTCCGCTGGGAGCGTCCAGCTTTCGGTTGTGATGCTTCTCGACAATTTCGATGTCTGCCTCCGGGAATGCCTTTGCAGCGGTTTTTGCAAGCTCTACAAGCAGCGCAATTCCAAGGGACATATTGGCCGAGTGAAAGAGCGGAATGGACTGTGCCGCGCGGCGAATAGCAGCATTCTCCTCCTCCGTATGCCCCGTGGTAGCCAATACCACCGGAATCTTCTTGGCCGTGGCATATTCCAAAAGAGCCGCTGTCCCCGCATGATGCGAAAAGTCAATGATGCAATCGGGAAGCTCGGTCACCGCATTCCAGTCGGTATAGGTCGGGAACTCGCGGGTATCGACGGGAAGCACGTCAAAGCCGGCAACGGGAACCGCACCGCGCATTCCGTCCAGCGCAAGCTTTGCAACCTCTCGTCCCATGCGTCCTCCGACGCCGCAAATCAAAATTTTCATAGTTCCTCCGAAATCAAATCAAATTCTGCTCCCGCATCAATCCAAGAAGCTTTGCCTCATTCGCAGGCTCCATCGGCGTCAGGGGAAGACGGAGGGAGTTCTCACCGTATCCCATGGCAGCCATAGCGGCCTTGACAGGAATCGGATTGACTTCGCAGAAGAGCGCATTGACGAGAGGCAGAAGATCCAGCTGCATCGCGGCACTCCCCTCCACGTCCCCCTTCAGGAAGCGGTGGCAGATCTGCGAGGTTTCATAGGGCATCAAATTAGAAAGTACCGAGATAACCCCCTTTCCTCCCAAAGAGAGGATGGGAACGATCTGGTCATCATTCCCCGAATAGATATCCATCTTTCCGCGAACAAGAGAAGCAAGCTCTGCAATCTGGGAAATGTTTCCGCTTGCCTCCTTGATCGCCACGATATTCGGATGCTCTGCAAGAACGGCCGCCGTGGCGGGCAAAATGTTGCAGCCCGTTCTGGAGGGAACGTTATAAAGGATGATCGGCTTGGTAGAAGCATCTGCCACCGCGGTAAAGGAGGCGATCAATCCCTTCTGTGTTGCCTTATTGTAATAGGGCGTAACCAAAAGAATGGCATCTGCCCCGGCCTCGCAGGCGTACTGCGTCAGCTCGATTGCATAGGCGGTGTCATTGGAGCCGGTTCCGGCGATCACGGGAACTCTACCGCCGACTTTTTCGACAGCAAAGCGAATTGCCGCACGGTGTTCGTCGTCCGTAAGCGTGGATGCCTCGCCTGTCGTTCCGCAAACCACGATGGCATCGATTCCCTTCTCGATCTGCCAGTCGATCAGCCTTCCGAATGCTTCGTAATCGATCGCCCCGTTTTGAAAGGGAGTGATAATGGCAGTCGCTGCGCCTGTAAATACCGTGTTCTTCATACTTTTCCTTCCATCCTTTTCTTGGAATTCTCTGCTTAAAAAGAAAAAAACAGAGATGGACGCGCAAGCGTTATCTCTGCCAGACCCTAAGCCGCATAGCATTCCTCGGCGGCTGTTGGGAAAGTAGATAGCGCTCCGCATTTCTGCGACAACAGAGCGGATCTTATCCACACTGCCAGAAACGATCCTGCGCAGGAACCGTCCTTCGGCACCCGACCCTTTCTCCGCCGCAACGTCCGCGCCGACTTGGCACGGCGGTTACTCTTTTCAAGGTGCTCCTCTATCATTTTTTGTCAGTATATCATAATTTCTTGTATTTGTCAATCTTTTTTTCATTTTTTTCATCGCGTGCGCAAAAAAACCTTTGCTTTTATTCCAAAGCAGGGCCTCCCAAGCCGAAGCGTTGAGAGGCCCTTGTTAGTGGATGGATACACCGCTATCCGTTTCTCGGATCGGACAGCGTTTCAGGCATCAATCCTTGAAATATTGCACTGCGGAACGGAACATTCCAATGTCAAAATCGCCAGGGACGTTTTGATACAATCCCTTTCCGATTCTCTCGGAGTGTCCCATCTTACCGAACACACGTCCGTCCGGCGAGGTAATTCCCTCGATGGCGCAGGCGGAGTTGTTGGGATTGAAATGAATATCGGCGGTAGGCTTGCCATCGGCATCCACGTACTGTGTTGCGATCTGTCCATTGGCGGCAAGCTGAGCGATCAATTCGTCAGACGCGAGGAACCTGCCCTCTCCGTGGGAGATCGGGACGGTAACAATATCCCCTACCTGACGCTCTGCAAGCCAGGGGGATTTGACCGAGCAAATGCGCGTGCGTACTAATCTGGATTGGTGACGTGCGATGGTGTTGAAGGTCAAGGTGGGGCAGCTTTCATCGGTATCCATAATTCTTCCATAAGGAACAAGGCCAAGCTTGATCAGGGCCTGGAATCCGTTGCAGATTCCTGCCATCAGTCCGCCGCGCTGATCCAGAAGCTCTGTAACAGCCTCCTTGACGGCTGCATTGCGGAAGAAGGCGGTAATGAACTTGCCCGATCCATCCGGCTCGTCGCCTCCCGAAAATCCTCCGGGAATAAAGATCATCTGTGCATCCGAAACCTTCTTTGCAAATTCCTCAACCGACGCACTGATGGCCGCCTTGGAAAGATTGCGAACCAGGAAGATCTCGGGATCCGCTCCCGCATCTGCCAGTGCCTTCGCCGTGTCAAACTCACAGTTGGTTCCCGGGAATGCGGGAATCAGGACGCGAGGTCTTGCCGTCTTGATTGCTGCGGAAAGATTGCTTCTTGCGGCATATGCAAAGGTAGGAATCTCCTTTTGTGTCTGCTCGATATTGCAGGAGTAAACGCCCTCAAGCTTGCCCTCATAGAGTGCATTCAACTCTCGGATGCATACGGATGCATCCCCCAAGGTAATCCTTGTTTCCTCGGTGAAGAAGCCGACCGTTTGTCCCGCCGTATCGGCATCCACCTCAAGCAGGAAGGAGCCGTAGGAATATCCAAAGATGTCCTCCTGCGTCATGGAAGGATCATAGGCGAATCCAAGTCCGTTTCCGATACACATCTTGTAAACCGCCTCGGCAATGCCGCCAAAGGTGGGCGTGTAGGCCGCATAGACCTTTCCTGCACGCATCAGAGCGGTCACCTTCTCAAAGGTCGCCAGCAAAGACTCTGCCCGGGGCAGTCCGTCCTCACCGTAGGCGGGCGCCAGCGAAATCAGCTTGTGTCCTGCCGCCTTGGCATCATTGGTAACAATCTCGTCGGTCTTTCCCGTCGTCACGGCAAAGGACACGAGCGTGGGGGGAACGTCGATCTTCTCGAAGCTTCCGGACATGGAGTCCTTTCCGCCGATCGAGGCGATTCCGAGATCCAGCTGTGCGCGGAACGCACCGAGCAATGCCGCAAGAGGCTTGCCCCAGCGCTTTCCATCCTTCAAGGGCTTCTCAAAGTACTCCTGGAAGGTCAGGTAAACATCCTCAAAGGATGCTCCGGTGGCAATCAGCTTGGCCACCGATTCCACAACCGCAAGATAGGCACTGTGGTAAGGGCTCTGCTCGGCAATATAGGGATTGTAACCCCAGGCCATGAGCGAGCAAGCATCGGTATGCTTTTTCTCCACGGAGATCTTGTGTACCATAGCCTGAATCGGCGTTTGCTGATGCTTTCCGCCAAAGGGCATAAGCACGGTTCCGGCACCGATGGTAGAGTCAAAGCGCTCGGAAAGACCTCTCTTGGAGCAAACGTTGAGATCCGCTACCAAGGCATGGTATCCCTGCGCGAAATCGCTCGGAATCTCTTTCTTTTGAAGCTTGGGCGCTTCAGGGGTAATATCAACGTGCTTTTCCGCACCGTTGGAATTGAGGAACTCGCGCGAAACGTCCACGATCTGCACACCGTTCCAGGTCATGGTCAGACGTGCATCCTCCTTAACAGTCGCAACGACGGTTGCCTCAAGGTTCTCGGAAGCAGCAAGCTCCAGGAAGCGATCGACGTCCTTTGCTTCTACCACAACCGCCATTCTCTCCTGCGATTCGGAGATCGCAAGCTCGGTGCCGTCAAGACCGTCATACTTCTTGGGAACGGCATTCAAATCAATGTCCAGTCCGTCAGCCAATTCACCGATGGCAACCGAAACACCGCCTGCGCCAAAGTCGTTGCAGCGCTTGATCAGGCGGCAGGCCTCGGCATTACGGAACAGACGCTGAAGCTTGCGCTCCTCGGGTGCATTTCCCTTTTGAACCTCAGCTCCGCAGGTTTCCAAGGACTGCAGGGTATGAGATTTGGAGGAACCGGTAGCACCGCCGCATCCGTCGCGTCCCGTGCGTCCGCCCAGAAGGATCACCTTATCCCCCGGTGTCAGGCACTAGCGACGTACGTTTTATGCAGGCGTTGCGGCAATCACCGCGCCGATCTCCATACGCTTTGCGGCATATCCCGGATGATAAAGCTCATCTACCTGCCCTGTTGCAAGGCCGATCTGGTTACCGTAGGAGGAATATCCCGCAGCAGCAGTGGTAACGATCTTGCGTTGCGGAAGCTTACCCGGAATGGTATCCTTGACGGGAACCGTAGGATCTGCAGCACCGGTGACACGCATCGCCGCATAGACGTAGGATCGTCCCGAGAGCGGATCGCGGATCGCACCGCCGATGCAGGTCGCCGCGCCTCCGAAGGGCTCGATCTCGGTGGGATGATTATGCGTTTCATTCTTGAAGAGCAGCAGCCAGGGCTCCTTCTTGCCGTCCACCTCGATCTCCATTTTGACCGTGCAAGCATTGATCTCCTCGGATTCATCCAGCTTTTGCAGCTTGCCGATCTTCTTGAGATAACGCGTGGCAAGCGTAGCGATGTCCATCAGGTTGACAGGCTTCGTACGTCCAAGCTCACGGCGGATCTCTATGTACTTCTTGTAGGTTTCCTCCAGCATCGGATCTGCGAAGGTAACGCTGTCAATCGTTGTCAGGAAGGTCGTATGACGGCAATGGTCCGACCAATAGGTATCGATCATACGGATCTCCGTGATTGTGGGATCGCGCTTTTCCTCGTCCCGGAAATAGGCTTGCAGGAAGGCGATATCATCCGCGTCCATGGCAAGTCCTTTTTCACGAAGAAATGCAGACAGTCCCTCGGAATCCAATTTGGTGAAGCCCTCCAGAACCTCTACGGTCGTAGGAATCTCACTCTCCATTGCCAGCGTTTCTGCCTTTTGGAGCGATGCCTCGCGGCACTCCACGGGGTTAATGACGTATTTTTTGATCTGTGCCAGCTCTGCATCGGTCAATGCACCGTAGAGCAGATAGACCTTTGCGGTGCGCACCGTGGGACGCTCTCCCTGCGAGAGAATCTGAATGCACTGTGCCGCACTGTCCGCACGTTGATCAAATTGACCGGGGAGGTACTCCACGGCAAAAACGATCGCATCGGTTGCATCAAAGGCGTCGCTGACCACATCCAGCTGCGGCTCGGAGAACACCTTGGTCTTGCAATCCTCAAACAGTGCCGCATCAATATTTTCAACATCATAGCGATTGAGAATCCGAACCTCCGAAAGCGAACGGATCTGCAAGAGATGACGAATCTCATAACGCAGGGAGGATGCCTCGTGAGCAAGCTCCTTTTTCTTTTCAACGTATATTCTATAAACCATAAGTCAACTCTCCTGCTTTCTCGTTATTTTTGCAACGCAAGCATGGCGCGTGCGCCAATATCCGAACGGAAATATCCGTTCGCAAAGCCGACTCGCTCCACTCTTTCATAAGCCTTTTGAATGGCCTTTCCGAGGTCATCGGCAACCGCCGTAACGCCAAGCACTCTGCCGCCTGCGCTCAAAAGCTTTCCATCCTCTCGCTTAGCGCCCGCCACGTAAATGAATCCGTCTGCGTCGTCCGCGGGAAGCTCCAGCGGACAACCGGACTCGTATTTTCCGGGATATCCCTTGGATGCCATAATGACACAGCAAGCACTTCCTGTAGAGAACTTCACCTCTACGTCAGCAAGCGTTCCGTTCGCGCAGGCCATCATGACCGTAAGGAGATCGCTCTCCATTAAGGGAAGCACTACCTGCGTTTCGGGATCGCCGAAGCGGCAGTTGTACTCGATGACCTTCGGGCCGTCCGGGGTGATCATCAACCCGAAATACAGACATCCGCTAAAGGTTCTTCCCTCCGCATTCATAGCGGCGACGGTAGGCAGGAAGATCTTCTCCATGCAAACCTGCGCAACCTCTTCGGTGTAGTAGGGGTTCGGCGCAACGGTTCCCATACCGCCCGTATTCAAGCCCTCGTCGTGGTCCAGAGCGCGCTTATGATCCATAGAGGAAACCATGGGACGGATGACCTTGCCATCCGTAAATGCCAGAACCGATACCTCAGGGCCCGTCAAGAATTCCTCGATGACGATGCGGGATCCGCTCTCGCCAAATTGCTTATCCTCCATCATGGACCGAACCGCAGCCACGGCCTCCTCGCGGGTGGAGGCAATAATCACGCCCTTCCCCAGCGCCAGGCCATCCGCCTTGATCACGGTGGGAATGGGAGCATCCTCAAGATAGGAGATCGCTTTCTCTGCCTCGGTAAAGACCTCGTACCGCGCCGTGGGAATGCCGTATTTCTTCATCAAATTCTTGGAAAAGACCTTACTTCCCTCGATGATGGCCGCATTGGCTCTCGGTCCGAAGCAAGGAATGCCCTCGGCATTCAGCGCATCCACTGCCCCCAATACCAACGGGTCATCCGGAGCAACAACGGCAAAGTCGATTTGTTCACGCTTTGCAAATTCCACGATTGCGGGAATATCCTTGGCTCCAATCGCCACACAAGTCGCATCTGCCGCGATTCCTCCGTTTCCGGGGAGTGCGAAGATCTGCTCGACCTTTTCGTTTTCCTTCAGCTTTTTGATAATGGCGTGCTCACGCCCGCCACCGCCGACTACCAAAATCTTCATCTGTACGCTCCTTTTCAGATCTTACTCATAAAGGGGGTACTTCTCGCACAGAGCCAGTACCTCAGCGGTAACTCTGTCCTTGTTTCCTTCAAAATCCACCGCGATGTCCTTCATCCATCTTGCGATCATGCGCATCTCCGCCTCCTGAAATCCGCGGGAGGTAACCGCAGGCGTTCCAACGCGGATACCGCTGGTCACGAAGGGCTTCTCGGGATCGTTGGGAATAGCGTTCTTGTTCACGGTGATGTGGACCTCATCCAAGCGATGCTCAAATTCCTTACCGGTGACGTTGAAGGGACGCAGATCAATGAGCATCAGATGATTGTCGGTATCACCCGAAACAATGCGGAAGCCCTCCTCCTTGAGCGCCTCACAGAAGGCCTTGGAGTTGACAAGGATCTGCTTCTGATATTCCTTGAACTCATCCGTCAACGCTTCGCCAAAGGCAACCGCCTTGGCGGCGATAATGTGCATCAG
>JAFOGE010000138.1 GCA_017386965.1 Clostridia bacterium | reverse complement strand
TTATGCAATAGACGTACCTTATTCGTACCGTGTCGACGGAGATTTTGAAGTAAAAAAAGGTGATTTTGTTGCTGTCCCGTTTGGCGGTGGAAACCGTCCGGAGACCGCCGTTGTCTGTTCAGTTACAGAGGTTGACACCTTTGACAGTGAAATAGACGGTGCGGGGAAAAACGGTGCAAAGATCAAATTTTCCGATTTAAAGCCCGTGTGCTCGGTTTTTAACAAAGAATTTTCTCTTTCTGAAGAGGCACTTGAGGTCGTTCGTTTTTTAAAGGAAAGAACCTTTTGTACGGTGGGGAAGTGGGTGCGATCCTTTGTCGTCTTTCCCCAGGGGATATCCAGACAGGTGTCGAGATAATTGGAGAGGACGGTCGCCTCGGCAGAGCCGAAGGGAGTCTTTGCCAGACGGTCGGCCTCCTTGCGAAGCTTTACCTCCACCTCTGCGGGAAGCGCTGCGGCCTCGATGCGGGCGTAGTATTCCTCCACGTCGCCGCCCTCGCCAAGCTCCTCCTGGATCACCTTGATCTGCTCACGCAGGTAGTATTCCTTCTGATTGCGGTTCATCCTTGCGTTGACGCGGCGGCGGATGAGTGCCTCCTCCCGGAGAACCTCAATCTCCTCCTGCAGGATCTCCAACAGGATCTCTGCGCGTTGCAGAGGATCGAAGCATTCCAGAATGGCCTGTTTATCCTGTCCGCGGATAAGTGCGTTTGCGGCGATAAAGTCTGCCAGAGCACCGGGATCGCGGTAGGCACGCGCAGTCTTCATCAGCTCCTCGGTGTTTCCGGGGAGATATTGCAGATTGTTTTCCAGCGCCTTGATCATCTCGTGAATGGCGGCCTCGCCTCGGATGCCGCCGTTGTCGGGCAGATAGATGCGCTTGCAAACCAACTCGGCCTCGATGTAGGAGGCCTGATCGACATATCGGAGAACCGTAGCGCGAGTCAGTCCCTCGGCGATGATGCGCGTTTGTCCCTCAGGGGTGCGGAGCATTTGCTTGATCTTGGCTACCGTGCCGACGGAGTAGTAGGGATGCGCGGCGGTGGGATCCTTTTCCTCGGCCAGGTCGGAAAAGGCGACGAGGAAGACGAGTGCGTTTCCGTCTGCCGCGACCTTTGCGGCGGCCGCGAAGGCCTCGTCGTTGGCTTCGAAGTTAAAGGTTGCCGCAGGAAAGGGAACGGTTGCGTTCAAGGCAATGACGGGAAGGGTAAGTTGTTCGGCTTTTTCAATAAAAGAGGGCATGCTGAATCCTTTCAAAAATAGGGGTTGCGATAGAATCTATAATTATTACTCTATATTATAGCATACTTCACATTGAATTTCCATAGTTTTTTTGAAAAAAATTGCGGAATCGGGGAATTTTCATCACATTTCTCGCGAAAGTAGGACAAAATTTCCTCTTTTCGGCTATTTTGTCCTCCCGGCCCCTCCCCTTGCCGGGAAGGGGAGCATCCGGCATCCACTCCAAAAAGGTGTTTCCTTCCGGTTTTGGGATTCCAAAAGGGAAGGATTTTTTCAAAATCATCTTTACAACGCCCGGGCGTTGTGCTATAATGATTCCAAAAGCGGAAGGAGGCTATGGGCTATGCAGGAAACACCGTTTCAGCTGAAAAGTGAATACCGTCCCACAGGGGATCAGCCCCGCGCCATCGACCGTTTGGTGGAGGGGCTTCGCAGCGGCGAAAGAATGCAAACACTGCTTGGCGTCACCGGCTCCGGCAAGACCTTTACGATGGCAAACGTGATCGCGCAGATGAACCGTCCGACCCTCATCCTGGAGCCGAACAAGACGCTTGCGGCACAGGTCTGCTCCGAGATGCGGGAATTCTTTCCCGATGCCGCGGTCGAATTCTTTGTCAGCTACTACGATTATTACCAGCCGGAGGCCTACATTCCCGGGAAGGATATGTATATCGAGAAGGATGCCCTGGTCAATGATGAGATCGACCGTCTTCGTCACAGTGCCACGAGTGCGCTTTTTGAGCGGCGTGACGTGATCATCGTGGCATCCGTTTCCTGCATCTACTCCCTGGGAGATCCCTCGGAATACCGTGGCCTTGTGCTGTCCATCCGTCCGGGCTCACAGATGAGCCGTGACATCTTTATTCGCAAGCTGGTTGCAAACAGCTATAACCGCAACGATTTGGTTTTGGAGCGTGACTGCTTCCGCGTAAACGGGGATACGGTAGAGATTATTCCCGCAAATATGAATGACAGTGCGCTCCGTGTGGAATTCTTTGGAGATGAGATCGACCGTATCTCGGAGATCAACATCGTCACGGGAGAGCTGAAGCGCCGATTGAGCTATGCGGCCATCTATCCTGCTACGCACTATGCCGTTTCGGATGAGAAGAGAGAGCAGGCCTTGGCCCAGATCGAGAGAGAAATGTGGGAGCGTGTAGCCGAATTTGAGGCCGAAAACAAGCTGATCGAGGCCCAGCGCATCCGCGAACGCGTCAAGTACGATCTGGAGATGCTCCGAGAGATCGGATTTTGCTCGGGCGTGGAGAATTATTCCCGCGTTTTGGCAGGACGCCCAGCAGGATCAACGCCTTTTACGCTTCTGGATTACTTTCCGGAGGATTATATCATGTTCGTGGATGAATCTCACGTTACCGTGCCGCAGGTGCGCGGCATGAGCGGCGGAGATACGGCACGAAAGAAGAATCTGGTGGACTTTGGCTTCCGCCTGCCCTCTGCCTATGACAACCGCCCGCTCTACTTTGAGGAATTTGAGGAGAGCATTCATCAGGTCGTGTTTGTCAGTGCTACGCCCGGAGATTACGAAAATGCGCATTCCGAGCGCGTGGTTGAGCAGATCATCCGTCCCACGGGGCTTCTTGACCCTGCCGTTGAGGTGCGCCCGATCGAGGGACAGGTGGATGATCTGATGGGAGAGATCCGCATACGTGCCGCGAAAAACGAGCGTGTTCTCGTCACAACGCTGACCAAGAAAATGGCGGAGGATCTGACCGAGTACCTGGAGGAAAACGGCATCCGCGTACGCTATATTCACTTCAATGTGGATACCCTGGAGCGTATCGAGATCATCCGTGACCTTCGTCTTGGGGTTTTTGACGTCCTCGTCGGAATCAACCTTCTTCGTGAGGGCTTGGATATTCCCGAGGTGTCGCTGGTGGCGATTCTGGATGCCGACAAGGAGGGCTTTTTGCGTGCAGAGCGGTCCTTGATCCAGACGATCGGACGTGCGGCCCGCAATGCCGAGGGAAAGGTGATCATGTACGCGGACGAGATTACGCGATCCATGCGCGGTGCCATTCTGGAAACCGAGCGGCGTCGAACCATTCAGGATCGGTACAATCGAGAGAACGGCATCACGCCCAAAACCGTTGTCAAGGGCGTCCGCGACGTCATTGAGATTGGTGTCAAGGAAGAAAAACGCGGAAAACGCAGTGACGTGCGCACGGAACGCCGCTTGACGGCAACCGATCGCGAGAAGCTGATCGCAGAGCTGACACAGGAGATGAAGGACGCGGCAAGACGCTTGGAGTTTGAGCAGGCCGCCTTCCTGCGTGACGAGATCCGCAAGCTGCGCGAGGGAAAGATCGATCGGCCAAGAGGTCGAAAATAAGCATACGCCATCCAAATAAGATGCAAGCGGTGGCAAAAAGCTCCGCATTGCAGGCTTTTTCGAGAAAGAATAGAACAGGAGTTCTTTTTATGCCCAATCAAATTTCGCTCCGCGGCGTGCGGGTGCATAATCTGAAAAATATCGACGTAGAGATCCCGCGTGACCGCTTGGTGGTCTTGACGGGCCTTTCCGGCTCCGGAAAATCCTCCCTGGCGTTTGACACGATCTATGCAGAGGGGCATCGCCGCTTTGTGGAATCCCTTTCGTCCTATGCCCGTATGTTCTTAGGGCAGCTGGACAAGCCCGATCTGGATTCGGTCGAGGGGCTTTCTCCCGCGATCGCCATCGAGCAGAAGACCACCTCCAAGAACCCGCGCTCGACCGTGGGGACGGTGACCGAAATCTACGATTATTTACGACTGCTCTATGCGAGGATCGGGATACCGCATTGTCCCGTTTGCGGCAAGGAGATCCGTCAACAGACGACGGATCAGATCATTGACCGCATTCTGGCCTTTCCCGAGGGCGAGCGCTTTATGATCCTCGCTCCCGTGGTGCGCGCCAAGAAGGGAACGCACGAGAAGGTGCTGGAAAGTGCGCGTAAAAGCGGATACGTCCGCGTACGGGTGGACGGAAATCTGTACGATCTGACCGAGGAGATCAAGCTGGATAAGAATTTGAAGCACACGGTTGAGATCGTGGTTGACCGTCTGGTCATGCGGGATGGAATCGAATCCCGCCTTTCGGATTCGGTCGAGAACGCGCTTCATGCCGCGGAGGGACATCTGTTGGTGGTGACCGTTCCACGCGAGGAGGGAGAGGCCAGGGAGCTGGAATTTTCCCAATCCTATGCCTGCGAGGAGCACGGTATTTCCTTTGGTGAATTGGAGCCGCGGATGTTTTCCTTTAACAATCCCATGGGCGCGTGTCCGCACTGCGCGGGACTTGGAGAGCTGCAACGGATCTCGCCGGAGCGCCTGATCCCGGACAAAACGCTTTCGCTCCGTCAGGGCGCGATCAACGTCAATGGCTTTAAGACCTTGGAGGAGGAGAGTTGGAATGGGCCTCTCTTTTCCGCCGTAGGCAAGCGCTTCGGGTTCGATCTTTCCACCCCCATTGCCGACTTTACCGAGAAGCAATATGACCTTCTGATGTACGGAACGGGGGAGGAGATCTACGACATCCACCGCTGGTACGGTAAGGAGGAGCATCATCAGAAGGTACGGTTTGAGGGGCTTGTCAAGATGATCCAGAATCGGATGCAGATGATGGGCAACGATTACTACGAGCAATTCTCCGAGGACGCTCCCTGCCCGGAGTGCCACGGGCAACGTCTTTCCAAGACCATGCTTGCCGTGACGGTGGGAGGACTCAACATTCATGAGCTTTGCGCACTCTCGGTAGAGAAGGCATTGGAGTTCGTCAATGCCCTGGATCTGAACGAAACCGAGAGATCCATCGCGGGCGAGATCCTCAAGGAGGTGCGTGCGCGCCTGAGCTTTCTTGTCAGCGTGGGACTGGACTATCTGACGCTTTCACGCAAGGCAGGAACGCTTTCGGGCGGTGAGGCACAGCGCATCCGTCTGGCAACGCAGATCGGATCCTCCTTGGTCGGTGTGCTGTATATTTTGGACGAGCCGAGCATCGGTCTGCATCAGCGTGACAATTCCAAGCTGATCGCAACCCTCAAGCGGCTTCGCGATCTGGGGAACACCGTGATCGTGGTGGAGCATGATGAGGAAACAATGGAGAATGCCGACTACATTCTGGATATTGGTCCCGGTGCAGGAATTCACGGCGGTCATATCGTCGCCGCAGGAACGCCGAAGCAGATCATGGAGGATCCCAAATCCATTACGGGCGAATATCTTTCGGGCAGGCGCCGCATCCCGATCCCGCAGGAGCGCCGCGCAGGGAACGGGCATTTCCTTTCCGTTCGCGGGGCGGCAAAGAACAATCTGCGCGATCTGGACGTCGATATTCCTCTGGGCTGCTTTGTTTGCGTTACGGGTGTTTCGGGCTCCGGAAAATCCTCTCTGGTCAACGGAATTCTCTATCCTGTTCTGGCAGAAAAGCTCAACCGCGCCATCACCTATGCAGGCAAGCACCGATCTGTTGAAGGACTGGAGCATCTGGACAAGGTGATCTGCATTGACCAAAGTCCCATCGGGCGCACGCCGCGCTCCAATCCCGCAACCTATACGGGACTTTTCGGTGACATTCGCGATCTGTTTGCGCAGACGCGGGACGCAAAATCGAAGGGCTTTAAGCCCGGACGCTTCTCCTTTAACGTCAAGGGGGGACGCTGCGAGGCCTGCGAGGGCGACGGTGTGAAATGCATTGAGATGCACTTTCTTCCGGACGTTTACGTCACCTGCGATGTTTGCAAGGGAAAGCGCTACAACCGCGATACCTTGGACGTATATTATAAAGGAAAAAACATCTACGATGTGCTGGAAATGACGGTAGAGGAGGGACTTTCCTTCTTCGACGGCATCCCGACGATCCAGCGCAAGCTGCAAACGCTCTACGACGTCGGCTTGGGATATGTCAAGATCGGTCAGTCCTCCACAACGCTTTCGGGCGGTGAGGCGCAGAGAGTCAAGCTTGCCACAGAGCTTGCGCGCCGCTCCACGGGACGCACGATCTATATTCTCGATGAGCCTACCACAGGTCTGCACACGGCTGACGTGGCAAAGCTGCTTGAGGTTTTGCAGCGGCTCTGCGACGGAGGAAACTCAGTGCTGGTCATCGAGCATAATCTGGACGTGATCAAGAGCGCGGATTACCTCATCGATCTCGGTCCGGAGGGCGGAGAAGGAGGCGGACCGCTCCTGGCCACGGGCACGCCCGAGCAGGTCGCCCTCGTGGAGGCCTCCCACACAGGACGCTATCTCAAGCGCATTTTCGAAAGGGAAGGGCGCTTGGGGCAATAAATCAGAAAAAGCCGGCAGCAACGTTCAAACGGTTGCTGCCGGCTTTTTTCTGTCGATGATGCACTGTGCAGTGCAACACAACATATACAGTATAGCACATATTTGGGTGCTTGTCAACAGATTTTTGTGCGTTTTTACCAAATTCCGCTATT
>JAFOGE010000137.1 GCA_017386965.1 Clostridia bacterium | reverse complement strand
CGGAGGAAGCGGAGATAGGAGAGCTGAAGGTGGCCTATTCCGAGCTTGCCAAGTCCTATGGCAAGGCCTCGGATTGCATTGCCTGCGGACAGTGTGTTCGCGCTTGCCCGCAACACATCCGCATCGTAGCGGCTCTGCGCGAGGTAGCAAAGACCTTTGAGTAAGTCCCGAAAGGAGAGCCCCTTATGAAGATTTCCATTCTTTCCACTGCCTACATTGGTCAGGGAGAGGATTTTGCCGCGGGTGCGGAGAAAATGCGCCGCCACGGCTATGAGGCAACGGACTATCAGGGCTTCGTTCGTACGCAGGAGCCTCTTTGGATGCTTTCGGAGGCGGCGTTTGAGCGCACGCTGCTGGAGCAGAGGCACATTCTGACCGAATGCGGCATCGAGGTCTGCCAGACGCACGGGCCTTGGCGCTACCCAATGCGGGATGCCACGGCAGAGGATCGCGCCGAGCGCTTTTCGAAAATGGCCAAGGCGATCCGCGGAACGGCCATTCTGGGATGTGACCGCATGGCCATTCACAATCTGATGCCCTCCGGCGTTACGGACGTCGATCCCGATGCGGTTCGGGAGATCAATGCGGATTTCTTTTTGCGTCTTTCCGAGGTGGGAAGGGAATACGGCGTGACCGTATGTCTGGAGAATATGCCATACCGAGGACAGACCCTGGCGCGTGTCCCCGATATGCTTTCCTTTGTTCGAAGCCTTGGAACCGAATGGATCCGGATGTGTCTGGATACGGGACATTGTGCGGTGCAGGGCGAATCGCCTGCCGACGCGGTGCGCTTGATCGGTAAGGAGAATCTCTGCATTCTGCACGTTCACGACAACGATGGCAAGCAGGATCTGCATCTGCGGCCGGGCGAGGGCGTGATCGATTGGGAGGCCTTTTCCGCATCCCTTTCAGAGATTGGATTTGAGGGGGCGCTTTCCTTGGAAACGTCCGTGCCGAAGGAGCTTTCTTCGGAGGAGCGCGAGGAGGCGCAGAGAGCGCTGTTCCAAAGAGCTTGCCGATTGGCGGGCAGGGGCGAACGACCGAAAACGAATGCTTGAGCAGACTGCGCTCGGCACCGAGAAATCGGGGCGAGCGCAGTCTTTTTTTGCCTTTTTTGGGGGTGCAAGTGCCTCCTTCCCGGAAAGCAAACATTTGCAAAGACACGGTAGCAGGGGAGAAGGCGTTGCATGGACGGTTCTGTGCAAAAAAGACAAAAAACTTTCAATCTTGCACAAAAGCGGTTGACTTTTCAGATGTTTCGGGGTATAATGATATATTGAAGTGTTGTGCAACAACGTCCTCTCCGAAGGACGGACCAAGGTTTTGGAGGAGTTTGCAAGATGAATCGAGATCTGCTCAGGGACATCCGCGAACGGATGCCGTCCTTTTCCAAGGGACAGAGGCTCATTGCCTCGTATATTCTGGATCACTACGACAAGGCTGCTTATCTGACCGCGGCCAAGCTGGGTACTGTGGTCGGTGTTTCCGAATCCACGGTGGTTCGCTTTGCCAACGAGATGGGCTACGAGGGATATCCTTCCTTCCAACACTCCCTGCAGGAGATCATCCGCAGCCGATTGACCTCCTTCCAACGCATTGAGGTCACAAACAATCTGATCGGGGATGGAAACGTGCTGGACAAGGTTCTTCTTTCGGATGCCGAAAAGATTCGCCGCACCCTCGAAGAGGTCGATCATCTCTCCTTTGAGCGTGCCATTGACCGCATCGTTTCTGCAAAGCAGATCTACATCATTGGTGTGCGTTCATCCTCGTCCTTGGCCGGGTTCCTCAACTACAACTTCCGCATGATCTTCGACAACGTCAAGTTCGTGCAGACGACCTCGGGTAGCGAAATGTTTGAGCAGATCATGCAGATTCGGGAGGGGGACGTGATGATCGCCATCAGCTTCCCCCGCTATTCCAAGCGTATCATCAATGCGGTGGAGTATGCCAGAAGCAAGAAAGCAGACGTGGTTGCTCTGACCGACAGCGTGCAATCCCCCATTGCCGAGTTTGCGGATCAGTTGCTGATCGCGCAGAGTGACATGGCCTCCTTTGTGGACTCCCTTGTAGCACCCCTTAGCATCATCAACGCGATGATCGTAGCGGTTTCGCGCAAGAAGCAGGAGGAGCTGACCGAGCGCCTGCAAGCGCTTGAGGAGGTTTGGGATCGCTATGACGTCTATGATAAAAAGCATGGCTGAGGCAAAGAGAGTCGCCGTGATCGGCGGCGGTGCCGCAGGCATGATGGCCGCGATCCGTGCGGCGAGGGCCGGGGCCTCCGTTACGCTCTTTGAGCGCAACGACCGTCTTGGAAAAAAGCTTCGCATCACGGGAAAGGGGCGCTGCAATCTGACCAACGATTGCGATCGCGAGGAGTTCTTGCGCAACGTTCCCACCAATCCCCGCTTTCTTTACACCGCGCTTTCCGTTTGGTCCACAGAGGATACCAAGGATTTCTTCGAGGAGCTTGGTGTCCCTCTTAAGACCGAGCGCGGCAAGCGCGTTTTCCCGGTATCGGATCGCGCATCCGACGTGGTTTCCGCGCTGGAGCGCGCTTGCCGCGCCGAGGGTGTAGAGATCCTTCATCGGCGCGTTCGGCGCTTGCTTGCGCGTGACGATCGCGTATATGGCGTACAGAGCGGTGCGGAGGAGATTCCGTTTGACGCGGTGATCCTTTGCACAGGAGGAAAATCCTATCCCCTGACCGGCTCGGACGGGGATGGCTACCGTATGGCGGAGGAGCTGGGGCATACGGTCACACGGCTTTGCCCGTCGCTGGTTCCTCTGGTGGCAGACGGAAGGCTTTGCGCATCAATGCAGGGGCTTTCGCTCAAAAACGTTTCCTTCCGAGTAACAGAGGTTGCTACGGGAAAACGCGTTTTTGAGGATTTTGGAGAATTGATGTTTACCCATTTCGGGCTGACAGGTCCGACGGTGCTTTCCGCATCGGCGCATTTGTCCGACATCGCGCAAGGACGCTATGAGGCACAGATCGACCTCAAGTCTGCGCTGGACGAGAAGATGCTGGATGCACGGATCCGCTCGGATTTTGAAAAATACAAGAACCGTGATCTGATCAATTCCTTGGGGGATCTGCTTCCCCAAAAAATGATCGAGCCCTTCGTTTCCCTCTGCGGTATTGATCCGCGCAAGAAGATCCATTCGGTCACACGTGAGGAGCGTGCGGTTATGGTACAAACGCTCAAATGTCTGCGCATTCCGCTTCGTGGCTTCCGTCCTTTGGACGAGGCCATCGTTACGCGCGGAGGAATCGACGTTCGCGAGGTGCGCCCGGGATCCATGGAGTCCAAGCGGATTCGGGGACTTTACTTTGCAGGAGAGATTCTGGACGTGGACGCATATACAGGCGGCTTCAACCTGCAGATCGCCTTTTCCACCGCTGTGCTTGCAGGAGATGCGGCAGCAAGTGACGACTGAATGTTACAAGGAGAAAAGTTATGATTCAAATTGCAATCGACGGACCAAGCGGTGCGGGGAAATCCACCGTTGCGAAGGCACTTGCCGCAAGGCTTGGCATTATCTATGTAGATACGGGTGCGCTCTACCGCACGGTGGGCTATTATGTACGCTCCCGAAAGGTTGATCCCAAGGATCCTGCGGCGGTGGAGGCTCTGCTCCCCGACATTCGCGTGGACCTGGGCTATCGCGATGGCACACAGATCGTATCCCTGAACGGGGAGGATCTGGGCGACCGTATTCGCACGCCGGAGATGTCGATGTATGCTTCTGCCGTTTCGGCGATTCCCGCAGTACGCGCCTTCCTTCTGGATACGCAGAGGGAGATTGCAAAGCGCCATAGCGTGATCATGGACGGACGGGACATCGGCACGGTGATCCTGCCGGATGCCGACGTCAAGATCTTCCTCACGGCAAGCAACGAGTGCCGTGCGCAGAGAAGATGCGATGAGCTGCGAGCAAAGGGAATCGAAACCACCTATGAGGAGGTTCTGGCGGACATGCAGGAGCGTGACCGCGCGGATCGCACGCGCGCCGTCGCACCCGCTGTTGCCGCGCCGGATGCAATCCCCTTTGATAACTCTTGGATGACGCCCGAGGAGTGCGTTGAGCGTATTGCCGCTCTGGTTTTGGAAAAGACTGTGGGCAAGAGCCTGCATTGAGGAGAGAGAGCATGAAGAAGATCACCGTTGCCGAGAATGCCGGCTTTTGCTTCGGCGTCAAGCGCGCGACCGACCGCTTGGAGCAGGCTCTGAAGCAGGCACAAGGGGGGGAGCGTATCCTTACGCTGGGACATCTGATCCACAATGAGGCATACAACGAGTCGATGCGTCGGCGCGGAGTAGAGGCCGTAACCCTGGAGGAGCTGGAGCAAATTGCACAGAATGCAAATGAGAAGCACCCCGCAAAGGTGCTGATCCGCGCGCACGGATGCACGAGAGAAACCGTTGCTCTGCTGCAATCTCTTTCGGAGAAGAATCCCTTTTTCCGTTGGGAGGATTGCACCTGTCCCTACGTCAAAAAGATCCACAAGATTGCCGCAGAGTGCGATCGCGCAGAGCAGGCATTGATCCTGATCGGCGCAGCGCAGCACCCCGAGGTCATTGGAATCATGAGCTATTTCGACGGAGAAAAATACGTGTTTTCTTCGGCAGAGGAAATGGAATGTGCATTTTCACAAGAAGAGGCTGGCGATTTGCACAAAAAAACGCCTGTTTTGGTGGCTCAAACGACCCAAAAATTGGGCATTTGGCACCAAAGTCAAAAAAAACTAAAAAAACTATATACAAATTCAATTATTTTTGATACAATATGCAGTGTGACTGAATCACGGCAGACCGAGGCTGCAGCCCTTGCAGAGGCCTGTGACGGCGTGATCGTCATTGGCGGTAGGGAAAGCTCCAATACCGCAAAGCTGTACGAGATCTGTCGCAAGGCTTGTACAAACACGGTCTGGCTGGCATCGGCTTCCGAGCTGGAGCCCTCCCGCTTTGCAGACTGTGATCATGTTGGAATTGTCGCGGGCGCATCGACGCCAAGCGATGAAATAGAGGAGGTATATAAAACCATGAGCGAAATGAATGAAAATTTCCAAGAAATGCTCGACGCGCAGCAATGCACAACTTTAAATACAGGAGATGTCGTTACCGGAACCGTTACACACGTGTCTGACGCTGAGCTTCAGCTGGACGTCGGCGCAGGTGTGACCGGCTACATCAAGGCGGACCAGATCAGCAATGATCCCACCTTCAAGCTGACCGAGAACTTCAAGAACGGCGACCAGGTTGAGGCCTTCGTCATTCGTGTCAGCGACATCGAGGGTGTTGCTGAGCTGTCCAAGAAGAGAGTGGATGCCGACAAGAACTGGCTCACCATCGTTGCAGCCTGCAACGAGGAGCAGATCCTTGAGGGCAAGGTTGCAGAGGCCGTTAAGGGCGGCGTTGTGATCTATGCAAACGCAAACCGCGTATTTATCCCCGCATCCCAGACCGGTGTTCCGAAGGATGGAGATCTCTCCACGCTCGTCGGAACCACGGTTCAGTTTAAGGTCCTTGAGATCAAGGGCAGAAAGGCCGTTGGCTCGATCCGCAAGGTACAGAGAGAGGTTCGCCGTGCACAGGAGGCTGACTTCTGGGCAAACATTGAGGTTGGTAAGGTTTACAACGGAACCGTTAAGAGCATGACCACCTACGGCGCATTCGTCGATCTGGGCGGCGTGGACGGTATGGTTCACGTTACCGAGCTTTCCTGGAAGCACATCAAGAATCCCGCAGAGGTCGTTGCAGTCGGCGATCCGATCACGGTATTCGTTAAGAGCTTTGATCCCGAAAAGAAGCGTATTTCTCTCGGCTACAAGACCGAGGAAACCAACCCCTGGAACATCTTCAAGTCCCAGTATGCGGTTGGCGATATCGCATCCGTCAAGATCGTCAGCATGATGCCCTTCGGTGCATTTGCAGAGATCATCGACGGTGTGGACGGTCTGATCCACATTTCCCAGATCGCAATGCAGAGAATTGCAAAGCCCGCAGATCTGCTTGAGATTGGCCAGATCGTGGATACTCGCATCACCGATATTGACGATGAGAAGCAGAAGGTCAGCCTCTCCATCCGCGCGCTTCTTGAGGAGGCCGCAGCCGCTGCTGAGGCTATGCCCGAGGACTACGCTGAGGAAGCTTCTGCTGACGAGCAGTAATTTCAAACATCCGAAGGTGCCTTCCAAGGAGGCACCTTCTTTCGTAAAAAGGAGAATGTTATGTCTGTTGAAATGAAGATCATGTCCTTTAACATCCGCGTTCGCGTGGAGCACGATGGGGCAAACTGTCTGGATTTCCGCCGCGAAAAGCTGATCTCTGTGATCCGCAAGGAGGCTCCCGACGTAATCGGCTTTCAGGAGGTGCAGGATGCCTCGCTGAAGTGGCTTTCCGAGGCACTTCCCGAATACACCTTCCTCGGCTACGGCCGCGATCAGCATTATAGT
>JAFOGE010000136.1 GCA_017386965.1 Clostridia bacterium | reverse complement strand
GGCACACGAGTGCCCCAGCCAAACAGAAAAGCCACCCGATTGGGTGGCTTTTCTGTTTGGCTGGGGCACTAGGATTCGAACCTAGGTAATGACGGAGTCAGAGTCCGTTGCCTTACCGCTTGGCGATGCCCCATTCACAACGCTTATTATAACAGATTCCTCCCCCTTTGTCAATATCTTTTTTTAATTTTTTTCACTTTTTCCTCTCTTTTTTTCACGCTTTTTTCCGTCTTTTCAAAGCCGCTCTCCTTTTTTCTTTTCCTCCGGAAAGAATCCTCTCCACGCTGCATAGAATAGGATGGGAAAGGAAGCTTACATCTTCCCTCTCTATCAAACGAATCAAAAAGGAGCATGCCTATGAATCAACAAGAACCGTCCCGTCCCGCCGCACCCTTCCGCCCTAATCTGAACGGATGCGTTGCTAAGGATCTCCGCCTTGCACGCGCAACGGAGGACTGCTATCAGGAGGAGCTTGTGTCCTCCGCCGCCTACGCCTACCGTTCCCTTCTGCTCGAGAACCAAGACCCCATCCTGGCAGACCGGATGGATGACCTTGCCGTGGAGGATGCCGAGCATTTTCGGATGCTCGGCAAGCTCATTCTTGCCCTGGGGAGCGACCCCTCCGTCCGCACGCGCATCTGCGTTGGCGGAGAGATCGGACGTTTTTCCTCTCCCCTCGCCATTCCGGCTGAGGCGCTGCGCCGGGAGCAAGCCCAGATCGATCGCCTACAAACCCTCCTTGGAAAAAGCGCCGACCGCGTCGTGCGCTCTCTGCTTTCCTACATCCTCGCGGATCACTCGCGACGAATCCCCTTCCTCGAAGATTGGATCCGCCGTCAGAAAAATGAAATGGCGTGATTTTGACGTAGATTTCCGTCATATACGACAAAGTCCCAAAATATGCGACAAATTCGTAAATCTTGTGATTTTATTCGATGAAAAATACAAAATATTGGAAAATAGGGATTGACATTCTGTCGTATATTTGATAAAATAAAGTGAGAGAATGTCGAGGCTTTTCCTCGGCAGTCGAAAACGCACGAAAAAGGAGGAAGCATGCATGGCTCGCACCCGTTACAGACGCGGTCGTCGCCGCGGATTCAAAAGCGGAACGCTGGCGCTCTTGATCCTGTTGACCTGCACCTTCCTGGTTTCTTGCGTTGCGGGCACGAATGCCCTTTGGATCCGCGGGCTCTTTGGCCTGGATGTGGGTGCCTATCTCGCAGAGCCCACCGAGCATACCCTTTCTACCGATGCCGACACCGCAGAGCGGCTGTGCGACATGGTGGACATTCTGCTTGCCGGAAGCATCTCGATCCCATCCTTCCGCAACACCTCTCAGCTGCTGGAGCATTACCGCGACGCCCTGCTCAACGATATGCTTCGCGACAATTACACCCTCTACACCGGAAACGAAAGGATTCTGCAAGGCGTGCGGGAGGCAGAGCCTTATGTATCCATCTCCACCGCCATCCCGGCCGAGGATCTCTCCAATATGGTCAACCGCTATTTTGGAAACGAGGTTTCGAGCCATCGGGACGGAAGCATCTACGCCTACCTCGGCCGCGCGGAGGTTTACACCACGGCACTGCATCCCTGGGAATCCTCGGTCGATATTCTGATCGATCGCATTGAGGAAACCGCACACACCTACCGAATGTATTTCCGTCTGACAGACGGCCTGGCGCTTTCGGAGGAATACTTAGCCTGCTTTGTCAAGCGAGAGGACGGAAGCGTTTATTTCCGATCCCTGCAAGAAGCATAAAATAAAAAATAACCGCTTCAACCTTCCAAAAAACCGGTTGAAGCGGCTATTTTTGTATTTACTCCGTTTCTTTTTTGCCGGAAGCACCCTGCAGAACAGAGCCCAGCTTGTATAGCACGCATTCCGTGCGCTTCATTGCTCTTGCAAACCGCATCTGCTTGGAGTTCCAAACAGCCGCCGCCAGAAGTCCCAGCGCGGCCGCACCTCCCAAGCCTGTGATCGCAAGCATCAGCATCTTTTGATTCATCTCCGACGCAGCTCCTTTCGGTCCTTTTTTGAAAGGCTCCGACGTTAGTCTGCCCCGCGGGCTACTTCCTATTCATTCTGAGGAAAAATCCAAGATGTTCCGTTTTTTCCAACGTGCGAACAAAAAGGAGATTTGCAAAAGCGCACGCTTATGCACCCGATACCCCGTTCGGCGCGAGATCCCCAAGAGGTCCGACGCGTGCTCAATGCTCTCTCCACGGACGTAATGGTAATACAGAATCAGCTTCTCTCTTCCGTTTCGCATCGACGCGATCAACGCGCTCACCTCCGACATCCGCGCACGCCAATACGCCTCGTTACCGGCCAGAATATCCTCGCACGGAAATTCCTCCTCATATCCACCTCTTTTTCGCTCGTATCGGCGAAGGCGAAGCATATCCGCACACATGCGGTATCCGCACAGAAAGCTACGCACCTCCTCGATCTCCGGCTCCTCATTCATTTGTGTTTCCTTCTCCATCCTGCCATCCCTCCCTTTCATTCGGGTTTCCGTAAGTTGTCCATTCACAAATGCGAAAAAAATCCTCCTTTTTTTCAGAATATCCCTTGACTTTCTTTTGAAAATCCGTTATACTGAATTCGTATCTAAAGTATAACGCATTTCCGAATGTTTGTCAATATCTATTTCGCAATTCCGTAATATTCGGGATTCTGCACAAACTTTCGACCTGCTTTTTACCAAATCTGACAAAAATCGAAATCGGAAAGGAGCCCCTATGGATTATCAGTCCTTCGAGCAGCTTCTGCGCGCACGCCGCGTAACCGTTTATCAAGTGGCCAAGGCCACAGGCATCTCCGCCTCCACCTTTACCGACTGGAAGAACGGCCGTTCCTCCCCGAAGGCCGACAAGCTGGCACGCATTGCGGACTACTTCTCCATCAGTCTGGACGAGATGCTTGGCACCGCGAGCGGACAAAAAACAACCGAGGCGAGCTGGAGAGCCATGCGAGCCAAAAAGCGCGTACCGGTCATTGGTGTCATCCGCGCCGGAACCCCCATCGTCACCGACGAAACCCTGCTTGGACGCGAATTTGCCGACGTGGACGACGTGGAGGAATATTTCTATCTTGAGGTCTGCGGCGATAGCATGAAGAACTGCGGCATCGTGGACGGCACCTATGTCCTTTTCCATAAGCAGCAGTATGCCGAAAACGGCGACATCGTTGCCTGCCTGGTGGACGGCGACAGCGCAACCGTCAAGCGCTTCCACAAGCAGAACCACCGCATCATCCTCTCCCCCGAGAACGACGATTATCAGCCCATCATTCTCTCTCCCGAGGATTTTGAGATCGGGCGCGCACGCATTCTCGGCGTGGCCACCGAGGCAAAGACGAAATTCTGATCCCCGCGCGATCAAGAGAGGTATTGATAAGAAACTATGATAGCAATCAGTATAAACGATCTTTCCCTCAGCTTTGGCACGACCCCCATCCTTGAGAAGGTATCCTTCTCGCTGGAGGAAAACGACAAGCTGGGCATCATCGGCGTCAACGGGTGCGGAAAATCCACCCTCTTTCGCCTTTTGCTCGGCGAGCTTGAGCACAACGAGGGGAGCGTGTTTCTCTCCAAGGGAAAAAGCATCGGAATTCTT
>JAFOGE010000135.1 GCA_017386965.1 Clostridia bacterium | reverse complement strand
TTTTGAATGCTCATGTTCTATTCCTCCTGAGAATGCGCTCGTTTTGCAAGCTTTGACTTTCAAAAATGCAGGAAGTTCCATCATTTTGCAAGTTTTGGCTTTCAAAAATGCAGGAAAAGCCTTCATTTTGCGCTTGTTCTTGCCCTTCAAGCATAATTTATGCAATTATTATAATACAAATGATGCAGATTGTCAATCTATTTTTTCAAAAAAATTCGGTTTCTCCGGATTTTTCATAGCCGCCGCCGCAAAATCCCCCGATCGACTTGACTTTCATCGGTCTTTGCGGTATAATAAAGGCGCATCCCCTGCTTTTTGGGGATGAATCGGCAAGGGGACATCCCTTGCGGGAAGGGGTTCGTACATCCGAATGGAAACAGAATTTCAAAACGCGGTCGGCAAGAGCGTGGGCGAGGTCGTGCGCGACATCACGGAGTTTTTGTCCTGCTCCTGCGTGGTCCATCCGCAGCGTAAGATCGATCTTTGCACCCTCTTACCCGATTTGAATATGCATGAGCAGTTCTCCTTTGCGCTTCTTTCCGAGGCACTGATGCAAGGGCTCTCGGAGGATGTGGCGGAGAGCTTTTACCGCCGTGCCTGCTCGGCTGTCGTTTCGGACAGCACCGTAAGTACGATGCTTGCGGCCTTCCGAAATCGCTCGGGAGAGGCCTGGAAGCAATACGAGAGGAAGTATGGAAATCGCTTTACGCTCTCGGACGGCTCCTACTGGTCTGCCTGCCTTGCGATTGGGATTGACTCCCAGCAGATGAACGACGTGCTTTACTATCTGCGCCTGTTCACCGTCGCGTTGATGGAGTTTGCCTATATGGAGGATCGAAACCCCTCCGAAACCTACACCTGGAAGTATTATGAGTCCTTCCGTGCGATGCTGGATACACTCACCGCAGGACCGGAGCCGGCGCCCATGCCCTTGAAGGTGCGCGCCGTTGGCGGAACAGCCGGAAAGCGGGAAAAGGACTCCTATCTGCTCACGCTCGGCCTTGATGTGGAGAATCCGAATCCGGACCGCATGGCGCGAGAGGTGGACCTGGATATTCTCCTGAAGGATCGGGAGGGGAACGTGATTGCCAAGGTCAAGGACCGCATTTCCTCCATGGATCCCGGAACGGTCTATCATTACGGTGTCACCCGCAAAATCAAGGGAGCGGCCGTGGCCTCCATTTCGGCAACTGCCAAGGCGGCCTCCCATTTAAAGCTCTCTACGCCTGTTATGAAGCACGCAAAGCTGGTGCATCCTCGAATCTCTGCAAACGAGAAGGGCTTTTGCCTGGAGGGGGAGCTGCACGGATCCTATGACCGTCCCCTGCGTTCTGTCACGCTGCATTATCAATTCCTTTCCTCCGAGAACAAGATCCTGGGAGGCGGAGGCGAGTGGATCAGCGACGGGCTTCCCGAAAACGGAGCAAGAACGATCCGCTCCAAAATTCCCGTCCCGTCCAAGAACGCTGCCAAGATCGTCTATTCGATCGACTTTGATGCGTTGGAGCTGATCGATTGAGTTCTTATCGGTAATGCCGTAAAATCCTTCCTTCAGCCATGAAAGTGTCAGGAAAAGGCCTTTTCCGAAAAATTCGGAGAGGCCTTTTTTGAATTTCCTTGCAAGGGAAGGAAAAAATCTTTTTCTTTTTTTCAAAAAAATGTTGACAAACGAGCCTTTGTTCGGTATAATAGTAACGTTGTAAGCAGCTTTGCTGGTGTAGCACAGTCGGTAGTGCAGCTGATTCGTAATCAGCAGGTCGTGTGTTCGAGTCACATCACCAGCTCCAGTCGGCAGAGCCGATGCGAGGCACTCGCTCCCTTTTTTGGGGCGAGTGCCTTTCGTTTGCCGAGGAATTGCACGAAATTCATATATATAAAGGAAGAAAAATCGGCTTGCCCGTGCTGATTCTTTTCGAAAAAATGCCTATTTTCTGTGTAAAGTGCAAAAAAATGAGAAATAATAGGCAGGAGAGATAAAGAATTTTGTGCAAAATGGAGAAAAAATGACCAAAAGATCTTCATGCTTGACAAAATCAAGGGAAAATGCTATAATAGATTGTAATTTGCTCGGACTATGCTTGTACTATGTCTTGTAGGCAAAAACCGAGAATTTGCGGCAGATCCACGCGGCCATAGGGTCGGGTGTCTGTATATAAACATTAAATTTCGGAAGAAGGAGGAAACTTGAGGAATGCCAACCTTTAACCAGCTTGTCAGACAGGGACGCGGCGAGAAGGACTACAAGTCCAAATCTCCGGTTCTGCAGAAGGGCTTCAACTCTCTGAAGAATCGCACCATCGACCAGTCCGCACCGCAGAAGAGAGGCGTTTGCACGAAGGTATCGACCACCAGCCCGAAGAAGCCGAACTCCGCAATGAGAAAGATCGCAAGA
>JAFOGE010000015.1 GCA_017386965.1 Clostridia bacterium | reverse complement strand
GCCGATGATGTGCACGTCGGCGGGCCAATACTTCTTGAACTTCTCGCTCTGCTCGGCAAAGCTCTTGTCGGGATCGTAGCCGATGGCGGTGATATAGTTGGTCAGCGCGTCAAGCCAGACGTAGGTCACGTGCTTGGGATCGATCTCCACGGGAATGCCCCAGGTGAAGGAGGTACGGGATACGCAAAGATCCTGCAGTCCTGCCTTGAGGAAGTTGTTGACGATCTCCTTCTTGCGGCTCTCGGGCTCGATGAAGCCGGGATGCGCGTCGATATACTCCATAAGACGGTCGGCGTATTTCTTCATGTTGAAGAAGTAGGCCTCCTCGCTCGCGCGCTGGACCTCGCGTCCGCAATCGGGACACTTGCCCTCTGCCGCCTGCGTATCGGTGAAGAAGGACTCACAGGGCACGCAATACCAGCCCTCGTAGCGGCTCTTATAAATATCGCCCTGATTGTAGAAGCGGGTGAACATCTTCTTTACGGCCGCCTCATGGTAGTCATCGGTGGTACGGATGAAATGATCGTAATCCACGTTCATACCGTCCCAGAGCTTGCGAATCTCGCCCGCAACGCCATCCACGTAGGCTTTGGGAGTAATGCCCGCATCCTTTGCAAGATCCTCGATCTTCTGTCCGTGCTCATCCGTTCCGGTACACAGGAAGACGTCATAGCCGCGTGCCTTGCGGTAACGCGCCACGGCATCGGTCATGATCGCCTCGTAGGTGTTGCCGAAGTGCGGCTTCTTGGATGCGTAGGCAATGGCTGTGGTCAGATAAAATTTTTCACTCATTTCGATTCTCCTCCAATCGGATCATACTCATACCTTCCTTTATTATAGCAAATCCTTTTGGATTTTACAATAGATTTTTGAATTTTTTTCCCGTTTTCGGCGCACAATGAGAAGTGTTCCGCCGATTCATCCGCTTTGATCGCGGCAAACGGAGCATCTATTCTCAAAACGAAGGAAAGAGAGGTCCTTTTTTTGCAAAAGCAACGAAACGAGATTGCGGAGGAAAATCTGAAATACCTGACCGAGCTTCCGCTCCTGTTCCTGACGGGAGGGGTTGGCTACTACGTCATCGAGCT
This sequence comes from Clostridia bacterium, assembly GCA_017386965.1. Lineage (GTDB taxonomy): Bacteria > Bacillota > Clostridia > Oscillospirales > CAG-272 > UMGS1865. The sequence continues at coordinate 4,849 of JAFOGE010000015.1, read as the reverse complement.
GCTTTGGCGCGGCCGCTCCCACTGGAGCATGGCTCTTTGCGGCGCACTGGCCTTCCTTTTTATCTACCGATTGAACGAGGCTTATCCGCATGCCCATCTCTTGTTTTGCGCCCTGCAATCGGCTCTGTTTATCACCGGATTGGAGCTGGCAGCAGGATGCGTGCTTAACCTTTGGCTCGGATTTGGTATTTGGGATTATAGCGGCATGCCCTACCAGATCCTGGGGCAGATCTGCCTTCCCTACTCCCTGCTCTGGGTTGCTCTCTGCATCCCCGTCTGCATCCTTTGCCGATGGATGCGTCGAGTGATCTTTCTCGCAGATGACTGATTCGCACGCATCCTATTCGGAGCGAGCCAAGGCGCTTTGCCAAAAATCAGAGGAAAACCGATGCATGACCTCTCACCGCTTCTTCCTTGGGTATCTGCACGGATGGATCACGTCCGCTCCCCTCTATGCGCAATGGAGGCGATTGCTCTCCTACGTCCGCCGCTTCCGCACCATCACCTTTCTCCTGCGAACCCTTGGAGTTCTGCTCACCGTTTTGCAGACAGGCGCACTCGTCCTCGTCGGGACGCTCCTCTTTCTCGTCCTGCTTCCGAGTGCGGCAGCCCTGATGCTTGGGATTCTGCTGACCGCGCTTCTCGAATCCAGACGCTCCAACCGGTACCTGCGCAATCATCTTGACGGACGTCCCGTAACCGTGCTTTTTCTCTCCGAGGAAGCAAGTCCCTTTGCCATCGCCAACGCCAAGGACCTTGCGGCGCGCGGAAATACCGTTCTTGCCGTTTCCCCCTATCTCATTTCCGCAAAGGGCCTCCATAGGCGCGCAAGCTTCTCCTGTACCCTGCGCCAGGAATTCGAGAACGTCTTTCTCGTTCGCAAATACTATTTTTTCAGTTTGCAAAAGCAGGTTCTCTCGCATGCCGAGGTCACCTTTCTATACTGAATTGTTGCACGATCCCCGAGCGCAATCTCGATCAAAAAAGGGGATGCCGCAAATGCCACAAGCATTTCCGACAACCCCATTTTGTTTTGTTTGCGCGGATCAATCCAGGACAGGCAAGCAAAATACCGCTTCCAGCCCGGTGGAGGCAAGTGCCTCCTTCGCTTCCTTGCCCGACATCGGACGGCTCACAACGGCAAACGCACCCTCACGAACGAATTCGCAGGCCTCGGTTCCAAGCGCTGCCTTTGCCTTCTCTGCGCAACGAGGGCATCCCTCGATCAGATAGCAACGGCGGCAGACAAGGGACTCTACGTCCGCAACGTCCTCGGCCTTGGCCCGACGCCATACGGGTGAGAGTCGCTCCTTTTCGCTATGCGAGAGAACATCGATGATATCGGCTACCACCGCACTGGCGGTGGGAAGCTTGCCCGCGCCAGCCCCATAAAAGAGAGCATGGCCAAGCATATTGGCATCTACCAGGATTCCGTTGAACACGTCGTCCACGTGCGAAACGGGATTGGATGCGGGAATCAAGAAGGGCGAAACCATGGCCAGCACACGTCCGTCCACACGCTCGGTGTGTCCAATCAGCTTGATCGCACCGCCCAGCTTGTCCGCTGTCGCGGTATGATCGGAGGTGATCCCCGTAATACCGGTGGTGGAAATGGAGGAGGGGTCCAGAAGAACGCCGTACGCAAGTGCCGCCAGAATGGTGATCTTGCGCGCTGCGTCAATGCCCTCTACGTCGGCCGTTGGATCGGCTTCTGCGTAACCGCGTGCCTGGGCCTCCTTCAGAACCGTGGCAAAATCCGCGCCCTCATTCTTCATCTTGGTCAGAATAAAATTCGTCGTTCCGTTCAAAATTCCGCTGATGGCTTGGATCTCGTTGGATGCCAGATCGGTCTGCAGAGGACGGATGATCGGGATTCCGCCCCCCACGCTGGCTTCAAAATAATAGGAAACGTGATGCTCCCGCGCAAGCTCCAAAAGCTCAACGCCAAAGGTGGACACGACCTCCTTGTTGGAGGTGACCACGCTTTTCCCTGCACGCAGGGCGGCAACGGAAAAATCGTAGGCAGGATGCGAGCCTCCCATCATCTCGGCAACGAGAACGACCTCGGGGTCCTCCAGGATCACATTGATGTCATGCACCACGCGATCTCCCAAGGGATGGTCGGGAAACTCTCGCAGATCAAGAATGTATTTGATGTTCACTTCCTCGCCGCATCGCTTGGCAATGAGCGCGCGGTTTTCCAGCAGGACCTCTGCCGTGCCGCTTCCGACAACGCCAAAGCCCAAAATCGCAATCTGGAGCATGTCTGTAAATCCTTTCGTCTTGGGTTTTCACTCTTACCCCTATATCATACCACAAAAATCTCCGAAATGCAAACAAAACTATTGAAAAAATAAAAAAAATATGCTATACTGTTGAAAACAGAAGAATATTTTCAGGAAAGGGGGCAGATCCTCATGCCATCATCCGCCATCGGGAGCAAAAACAACGTCAAAATTTTTGTTCTGTACCTAATGCGCAACATCAATTACCCCATGGACTTCGTCACCATCAATGACATCGTGATGCAAAATGACTACGTCATGTATCTGGATTTTGCCGAATCCTTTCACGAGATGCTGGCGCAGGATCTCATCGTTGAGGACGGCGTCAACGAGCACGGCGATCCCCTCTACTCGGTCACTAAGAAAGGAAGCATCGTTGCCGAGCAGCTGCGCAGCGACATCGTGACCTCCATTTTGGACAAAAGCTTGACCTGCGCCCTGCGCTACCTGGATTTTCGCAAGCGTAACATTACACTCGACTGCACTTGGGAGCATCTCTCGGATCAGACCTTCGACGTAACCTTCTGGATCCGCGAAGCGGGAAAGGAAACACTGAAGGTCAGCATCAACGTCGATTCGGAATACCGTTGCCGCCAGATCCGCCGCAATTTCCGTGAGCGTCCCGAGGTCATGTACCGCGGGATTATGGCGCTCCTCTGCGGAAAAGTGGATTATTTGTTTGATCGTTGACCTTTGTTCTGTTTTCACAAAAATAAAAATAGCCAATAATTACTCCCTTGAACTGTTCAAAATATCTAAAAAAGCGACAATGCATTAGCATTTTGAACAATTTTCGAGGGGGTAATTTTGTCTAATTTAGATGTCGGCATTGAAATATGTAAAAATTCTACAATTATAGATGTAAAATTTCTATTGACATTTAGCAAATTTATGGTATAATGGTAGTCAGAGTAGTGTGAATCGCCATTGAAATGGCAAAAATCCAAGGAAAAATCCACCCGAAAGGTACGCGCGCCCCATGAGTAATCAGCCACAGCTCCAAGAAAAAGCGATCCTTGATCTGCTCAAGGCCGCCCGCGAGGGTGACCAGAGCGCATCCGAAACGCTTCTTGCGCAGTACGCACCGCTGATTGATTCTATGGCCGCCGACTTTTGCAGGGGAGGTCTTTCGGCGCAGGACCTTGAGGATCTGCGTCAGGAGGCAGCGCTTGGCTTTTATCAGGCCTTAAAAAAATATGATGCTGATAAAGGGATTGCCTTTGGATACTTTGCAAAGGTGTGCATCCACCATCGCTTGGTTTCGCATCTGCGTAGCCTGAAGCACATGGGGCACATCATTTCTCTGGACGAGGAGCCTCTCCCGACCGAAAACGAACCCTCCTCCGATCCGGCGCAAATACTGGTCGAGCAGGAAACGTATTCGATGCTTTGCAAGCAGGTTTGCGAGCTTCTCTCGGAGTACGAAAACCGCGTTTGGTGGCTTTATCTCGCAGGGCGGACCGCGAAGGACGTAGCACTTCTTCTCGGATCTGACGAAAAAAGCGTACAAAACGCCATTTATCGTATCCGCAAAAAGCTGCGATCGGGGCTCCCCTATTCTTAAAATGCCCACATAGTTTAAGCAGAACGTTGTTTCAAAGGTGGCGGTGGGAATCCGCCTGGGGCAAAAACAATCATTTTCATGAACAAAGAGAGGTACTACCAATGTTCCAAGACGAAACCTACAGTGCAGTAGAAGAAAAAGAATTTGTCGATGAGACCATTGTCTGCAAGGATTGCGGCAATGAGTTCGTATTCACGGCAGGCGAGCAAAGATTCTACGCAGAAAAGGGCTTTATGAACAAGCCCAAGGCCTGCAAAGCTTGCCGCGACGCGAAGAAGAACGCCGGCAGAGCTCCCCGTGAGTACTTCACGGCAGTATGCGCTGACTGCGGTGGCGAGGCGAAGATCACCTTCCAGCCCTCCAACGACAGACCCGTTTACTGCAGTGCTTGCTTCGAACTGAGAAAGAAGGCACAGGAGTAATCTATCTGTATCAGGTTTCCATACATGATATAAATAGAGTTCTAAACAGAAGGCACCCTCGCGGTGCCTTCTGTTTTGTCTTCCCTTCCTTCGTAAAAATAAAAGGCAGACCGAAATCGGTCTGCCTTTTATTGAGGTCGGCGAATGCCGATCAGATCTGTTCCTTAACCTTGGAAGCCTTACCAACTCTGCCACGCAGATAGTAGAGCTTTGCACGGCGGATCTTACCGACGCGAAGAATATCTACCTTCTCTACGTTGGGAGAATGGATCGGGAAGGTCTTTTCCACACCTACGCCGTAGGAGATGCGTCTTACGGTGAAGGTTTCGGAAATGCCGCCGCCGTGCTTAGCGATAACGGTACCCTCGAACATCTGGATTCTCTCTCTGTTGCCCTCTTTGATACGGTTGTGCACACGAACGGTGTCACCGATGCGGATAACGGGCAGCTCCGCCTTCAATTGCTCGTTTGTAAAAGCCTCAATCAGATTCATTGTTTGGCCCTCCTCTGTACTGGGTGTTCATGCGAGCATAGCAGCGGACCACCCTAAAATTCATTTGCGCAGGCGCAACACGAGT
>JAFOGE010000134.1 GCA_017386965.1 Clostridia bacterium | reverse complement strand
TTGCGCGCGGCCTCGCGAAGGGCATCCAATTTGATCTGTTCCATATCGTCCTCCAGTTAGGTTTTCTTCGGTTAACATTATACAACACATTTATCCCCTTGTCAAGAGAAACCTATTCCCACGCGCGGCAGTCACTCCTCTGTTTTGCCGGTATCCTCCGAGTCCTTAAGAGATTCCTCTGCAGTCTCCTTCACGGCATTGGCATTCTTGCGCTTGTTATTCCCGTCGATCGCCTCAGCGATGGGATAAAACACGGGAATGCTGAAAAACAGAATCCAATACGGATGCCAAAGCCCCCACTGCATACCAATCAAGCAGTAAACGAAGGTGATAAACACGGGAAAGGCAAAGGAGGAAACCCGCCTCGTTCGGAAGCAAGCAAGCACCGAATTAAAAACGGGGACCAGAAGGTACACCGTCCATGCAACGCTCCAACCGTCAAACAAAAAGCCCCAGAGCAAAAACACGGCGGTAAGAAGGATTGGACCGGGGATTGCGTAAAGCACGCGCAGAAGCCGTTTCTGCTTCTCCGTGGTCGCGTTGTCAAAGGGATCCTCGTCGTCATCTTCGCCGTCATCTTCCTCATCATCATCTTCCTCACCGTCGTCTCCGGCGCAAAGCGCTTTTGCAGGTCCGTTCGCCTCATTGCTCTGCGCGCACGCCTCCTGCGCGGCGGGGACGTTGTCCACCAGCTCATCTAAGGAGATCGCAAACAGCTTGGCTATCATGATCAGATTTTCGGTGTCGGGCAAGGATTCGTCACACTCCCATTTGGAGATTGCCTGGCGGGAAACGCCAAGCCGATCGGCCATCTCTCCCTGGGAAAGCCCGGCCTTCTTTCTCAATTGCAGAAGCTTGCTTCCAATTTTAGTGTCATTCATAAGAATACCTCTCTTGTTCGTTTTCTACTCTCATTTTATCACGCGGCAATCAAAAAATCAACCATTTTTGCCTTGCAATTCCGCAACCCTTGGTTGCATCGGCTTGTTTTCCCCCAAAAAAGCCCGACATAGGCGCAAGCCGCAAGCCTGAACAGCGGCGTCGCACCTAAACTTGCTTTTGATCCAAGATAAAAACAAGAAAAAGGATTGACGGACGCGCCTTTTCATGCTATAATACATAGGATATTGATTTACACGTTTTTTCAAGGAGGACCGTCATGACACTTTACGAGGATCTGAAATGGAGAGGCCTGATCCAGGACATCTCCGATCCCAAGCTGATCGATAAGCTGAACGCAGGAGGACTGACCTTCTATATCGGCACCGACCCCACGGCAGACAGCCTGCATCTGGGGCATTATTCCTCGTTCCTCATCACGCGCCGTCTGGCCAATGCGGGACACACGCCCCTGCTGCTCGTGGGCATGGCCACCGCTCTGATCGGTGACCCCAGAGGAACGGTTGAGCGCAAGCTCTCCGACAGAAACGAGGTCATGCACAACTTTGAGTGTCTCAAGAAGCAGCTCGCCACCATCTTCCCCTACGAGGTCGTCAATAACTACGACTGGGTCAAGGACATCAACGTGGTGGAGTTCTTCCGTGACTACGGCAAATACATCAACGTGGGCTATATGCTCTCCAAGGACCTTATCCGCCGCCAGATGGAAAGCGGCATCTCCTACGCGGAGTTCTCCTATATGCTGATCCAGGGTCTGGACTTCAAGTATCTGCACGAGAACCGCGGCGTGGATCTGCAGGTGGCAGGCTCCGACCAGTGGGGCAACATCAC
>JAFOGE010000133.1 GCA_017386965.1 Clostridia bacterium | reverse complement strand
GAGCGGGGAACCGCCCGCGTCATGGATGCCTTCCGAGAGGCGCGCGTTTCGGCGGCGCATTTTGCTCCCACTGACGGTTACGGCTACGATGACCGCGGCAGAGATACGCTGGATGCCATTTGGGCAGAGGTGATGGGGGCAGAGGCTGCGCTCGTCCGTCACAACATCGTCAGCGGCACGCACGCGCTCTCCATCGGGCTCTTTGGAATCCTCCGTCCGGGTGACGTGATGTACTCCATCGCCGGAAAGCCCTACGATACGCTTGAGGAGGTCATCGGTATTTCCGGGAACCCGGGGGATGGCTCTCTGCGTGATTTTGGCGTGGACTATGCCCAGACCGATCTTACCGCCCAAGGAGATTTTGACTTTGATGCGATCCGAAGCACGTTGGAGCAGCTCGGCAATCGAGTGAAGATGGTCTTCATTCAACGGTCCAAGGGATATTTGAACCGCAAGACGCTGAGTGTGGCCGAGATCGGAGAGGCAATTCGCTTTGTCAAGTCGATCCGCCCCGAGGTCTATGCGGTCGTGGACAACTGCTACGGCGAATTCGTCGAAACGGTTGAGCCTCCGTCCGTAGGCGCGGATCTGGTGATCGGATCCTTGATCAAGAATCCGGGAGGCGGAATTGCCGAAACGGGAGGGTATCTCGCAGGCACAAAGCGCGCGGTGGAGCTGGCAAGCTACCGACTGACCTCGGTAGGTGTCGGCGCCGAGGCAGGCGCTACCCTGGGACAAAACAAGTCCATGTATAAAGGTCTGTTCTTTGCACCACATACCACGGCGCAAGCACTCAAGACCGCACATCTTGCGGCCTACATCTTTGAGAAGATGGGATATGCTGTAGAGCCCTCCTGGGATACGGTACGTCACGATATCATTCAGTCGGTTATTACGGGAAGTGAGAAGGCACTCTGTGCCTTCTGCCGCGGCATCCAAAAGGGTTCGCCGGTGGATGCCTTTGTCACGCCCGAGCCGTGGGATATGCCGGGGTACGGAGATCCCGTCATTATGGCAGCCGGCGCATTTACGCAGGGAAGCTCCATTGAGCTTTCGGCGGACGGCCCTCTGCGCGAGCCTTATACGGCCTTCTTCCAGGGGGGACTGACCTATGAGAGCGGAAGAATCGGTATTCTGACCGCTGCCCAGTCTATGCTGGATGCCTGAATCGGGAAAAGTTCACAGATTGTTGAAGATGTTGATGCAAGAATGTGATAGAATCAAAGGGATAACATAGGAAGGACAGAATCTGGAATGAAACAAATCAAAAAGGGATCTTGGATCCTGCTTTGCCTTGCGATGCTGCTGACGCTTGTCTCCTGCTTCAAGGGGCCTGAAACCGATCCTTCGGTTCCGGAGGGAATGCAGATCGCTACCTGCGCGGGCGCGGACTATCGGCTCTACGTCCCCACCGTTTGGAATGTCAACACGGATTACGGTGTTTCCGGTGCCTACTACAATCTGGCAACGCAGTCCACGGTCAGCGCGCAGAAATATGCGATCACGGAAGAGATGAAGGCGCTTTTTGCAAAGGAGCCGGATGCCTCCCACATCGAGATCTATTGGAGGGAATATTGCCTCGCGCCCTTGAAGGAATATGCCTTTGGCGGCGAGGTGGAGCTTTTCGAGGAGGAGAGCAAGAGCGTGACTCTGCATAAGCTGAACGCCATGCAGTACTCCTACGGGGCAAAGATCGGAGGCACCGATCTTCGCTTCCTGCAGGTGATCGGCGAGAAGACCGACGAGGCCTTCTACGTGCTGACGCTGACCGCCGATGCAACGCTTTACGAGCGGCTGGTGCCGGATATGGAGAGGATCGTTTCCTGCTTCGTGCTTTCGGACACGCCCTACGAGCCCTTCGATTACGTAAAGGGCTTGGACGATGAGGCACCGGGATTGAATGGAATGAAGATCGCATCCGGAAAGGATGTCAAGTACCGCTTGTACGTCCCGGAGGATTGGGTGATCGACCGCAATCAGACGGTCTACGCCGCCTATGATCCCGCGGATCGCTCCAGCGTCAGCGTGGTGCCTTATCTTCCCGATGAGGCAGAAATGAGCGTTGCGGAGTACTTTGAGCTTTGCGCGAAGGGAATGACGAACACGGCCGGCGACGACTTCCGGATTCTTTCGCAGGACGAGAAGATCGACCTTGGCGGACGTCAGGCAACGGTGTACGTTTATACCTACCGCGTAGGCCAAACGGTCTACCAGTACAAGCAGGTGATCGCCGCCTACGGCAGCATGATCTACAGTCTGACCTACACGGCAACGCCTGAGAATTACGATGCACACCTGGATGAGGTGGACAACATCATAAAGGCGTTTGCCTTCCGATAATTCAGAAAAGGAGAGGGGAATCTTTGATCAAAAGATTCCCCCTGTTTCACAGTATCATGAACACGGTTTATTTGGATAACAGTGCCACCACGCCACTTTGCGAGGCTGCGAAGCAGGCGATCCGCGAGGCGATGGAGTGCTACGGCAATCCCTCCTCCCTGCATCCCGAGGGAGCGCGTGCCCATGCCGTATTGGAGCAGGCACGTCGGGATTTTGCCGCCACGCTTGGACTGCGTGGGACGCTTGCGCCCGGGCAGGTGATCTTTACGGCTTCGGGAACGGAATCGGATCAGCTGGCCCTGTGCGGAACGGCCTATGCAAAGCCGCGGCGCCGAGGCGGACGGATCATCACGACCGACTCGGAGCATGCGGCGGTCCGAAAGACGCTCGACGCTCTGGAGAAGGAGGGCTTTGAGGTGGTGCGCGTTCCTACAAGGGGAGGCGTGCTCGACCTGGATTTTTACGAAAAGGCACTCAACGACCGCACGTTTCTGGTTTCGATGATGACCGTAAACAATGAAACGGGTGCGCTTTACGACATCGGGACTGCCTTTTCTATGGCAAAAGCAAAGAATCCGGACATCGTGACGCACACCGATGCGGTGCAGGGGTATTTGAAGTGCAGGTTGATCCCCAAGGCACTCTCTGCCGATCTGATCACGGTCAGCGGACATAAGATCCACGCACCCAAGGGCGTTGGAGCGCTTGCCGTATCCGCGGATGCCCTACGCCGCCGCGACCTGATCCCGGTCCTTCTGGGCGGAGGACAGGAGAGCGGCTTCCGCTCGGGAACGGAGAACGTCCTGGGCATTTCTGCGTTTGCTGCGGCCGCCAAGGAAGGCTTTGCGGAGCTTGGGGCGCGCATAGAACGGATGCGGATGCTTCGGGAGGAAGCCGAGAAGATGCTTTCCGCGCTTCCGGTGCGCATCAACCGTCCGGCAGGCGAAAGAGCGCCGCATATTCTGAACGTTACGCTCCCCGATATTCGGAGCGAAACCATGCTTCACGAGCTTTCCAAGAGCGGGATCTGTATCTCCAGTGGATCGGCCTGCTCCTCGCACGCACAGACGCCAAGCGCCGCACTGACGGCCTTTGGGCTTACCCGAGAGGAGATCGAATCCTCCATTCGCATCAGCTTCAGTCATTTGAACACCTTGGAGGAGGTCGCGCTTTTAGCCGCTTCCATGGGGAAGGCAATCGAACGGTTGGTAAAGATCCATCACTGACCACCAAAAAAGCGGAGTGCCGCCAATGCATCATGCATTGGCGGCACTCCTGTTTTGCTCAATCGCAGGGATCAAAAAGGGTTTCCACCGTCTTCTTTGCATACGGCGGCGAGTAGATCCAGTGGCTGATGTGGTTCGTCGTTTCCAGATCGACATAGTAGCTCAGCTTCGTCGGCTCGCTGTCGGGCGCGGAGGATCCGATGTCGATCAGGACGAGCTTGATCTTCATGCGCTCCGGAAGAATGCTCTTGATGTAAACGGCGACCCGCTTTCCGATCGCGTCGCGCAGATCTGCGGCATTCTCGGGGCGAAGCTCGGCAAGCCCTGCGAGATTTGGAGCAAGCTCTACGAAAACGCCGTAGCTTTCCACGCTTCGGATCACGCCGGAAACGGTTTGGCCGGGGGAAAAGCGGTCGGCATTTTCCTGCCAGGTTCCGAGTAGCTCCCGCAGGGTGACGTAGATTCTGCCCGTTGCACGGTCAATGCTCTTGACTACCACAGGGAGTGTCATTCCAACGCGCAGACGATCCCTTGGGTGGGAGATGCGGGAAACCGAAATGCAATCCACGGAGAGGAGCGAGGAAACGCCGCAGCCAATATCCAAAAAAGCGCCGAAGGGCTCCAGGTGCGTCACCCTTGCCTCCAGGATGTCCCCGGGGGATAGGGTCAAGAGATAGTCCCTCATGCATTTTTCCTGCACGCGCTTGCGGGAGAGCAGGGCAATCGGGCGTCCTGCCCGATGCTCGATGCCAAGGACGCAAAAGGCGGTTGGCTTTCCAACGCGCGAGATCACGGCGATGTCCTTCCGATCCTCACCTGCGCGGCAGTAGAGGACCTCGTCGGCCTCGATGATCCCCTCAGCACAGGGAAGGTCCAGGTGCAGGCGCAGATCACTGTCGCAAAGGGTAACCGTTCCCTCCAGGATTCTTCCGCTTCCCATGGCGCGTTCCAGGGCGGAAAGCGAGGAAAGGGCTTCGCGATTCTCCTCCTTTCGGATCAGACCTCCTTCGGGTAGATAGAGCTTCTTCATATTTTCATACCTCCGCTTTTTTCTTTGGCAGGCATTCTCTGCCTTCTTTTTCTTGCTATCCTATCCTATGCACAGGTGAGAGAAAAAATGAACCTGCATCCATCTTTTGTATAGAAAAAGCGGGAGGCGGATATACTAACTGCAAAACGGGGGTGATGTGTGTTGGAGCTTTGCGGAAGCTTTGCGGAAAACGTCAAAAAGATGGATGCCTGCCTGCGGGTGCAGGAGAACTTTGATCTGATCAAGAAGGAGATGTATATCGGACGGCACCGTGCCGTTTTTTACTATGTGGACGGCTTTGTAGAGGGAGCCTCCATGAACAAGCTGATGATCTACCTGCTCTCCCTTCAGGGGCTTTGCCCGAGTGAGATTCCGACGGGACACGATGCGGCGCTTTACTTTTCCCAGCATCACATGCCGCACGTGGAGGCGGAGGTAACGGAAAATTGCGATCTGATGATCCAATCGGTTCTTTCGGGGGCTGCACTTCTGTTGGGGGAATGCTTTGGGGAAAGCGCCCTGATCGTGGATTCGCGCACCTATCCCGCGCGCTCCGTGGGGGAACCGGAGAGCGATCGGGTGATGATGGGTGCGCGCGACGGCTTTGTGGAAACGCTGATCTTCAATACGGCGATGGTACGCCGCAGAATCCGCGACCCTGCCTTGACGGTAAGACACGTGACGGTGGGAAGCGAAAGCCGCACCGACGTGGCACTTTGCTTCCTTTCGGGCAGAGCGGATGGGGAATACGTGGAACGCTTGACAAAGCTTTTGCGCTCGGCACAGACGCATTCGCTCTCCATGGGGCACGAATCCCTGGCGGAGCTGCTCATTCCCTCCCGCTGGTACAATCCCTTCCCAAAGATCCGCTACACGGAGCGTCCCGACGTAGCGGCGGCACAGATCCTGGAGGGGAGTGTCTTGATCCTTTGCGACAACTCTCCCGAGGCGATGATCCTTCCAAGCACGATCTTTGATTTTTTGCAGGAAACGAACGACTTCTATTTTCCGCCGCTCACGGGAACCTATATCCGTTTGGTGCGCCATCTGGTATTCTGGGCGACGCTTTTCCTCGTTCCGGTCTGGTTTCTTCTGGTTCGGAATCCATCCCTGGTCCCACCTTGGCTTTCCTTTGTTCTGCCGGAGGCGTACGGAAAGGTTCCGATCTTTGCGCAGCTGCTCCTGGTGGAGTTTATGATCGACGGATTGCGAATGGCCTCCATGAACACGCCGAACATGCTTTCCAATTCGCTCTCGGTCGTAGGAGGTCTGATCCTTGGGGAATTTGCCGTGAGCATTGGTTGGCTGATCCCGGAGGTGATCCTGTACATGGCCTTTGTCGCCATTGCAAACTTTTCGCAGCGAAGCTACCAGCTGGGGTATGCCTTTAAGCTTTTGCGAATCCTGCTTTTGATTCTGATCCAATGCTTCAACCTCCCCGGATTCTTTGCAGGACTTTTCCTGATCCTTCTCCTGCTTTGCACAAATCGAACGGTCAACGGACGCCGCTCCTATCTGTATCCGCTGATTCCGTTCAACGGGCGTGCCCTGCTTTCTCTGTTTGTGCGCGTGCGCAAGGATCGGTTCATTGGTATGGAGAAAAGGCGAAAAAAGAAGAGCTGAAGCGGCAGGAGGACAAAAAAACGGAGGTGAG
>JAFOGE010000132.1 GCA_017386965.1 Clostridia bacterium | reverse complement strand
GGGGTGCCGACCGAATGCAGGTATGCATTCGTTCGACACCCCTTTTTTCTTTGCGGATCCGGTATATCGGAAGGTTACTGACCTACACCGAGAAGGGCAGCACCGACGATTCCTGCGTTATTGCGCAGCTGTGCGATGCGAAGCTCGGTAGCGGGCAGACGTCCGGAGCCGAAGGATTCCTTGCGGATGGCAGGTGTGATCAGATCGATAAGGTACTGTCCCTCGTTGGAAATGCCGCCGCCGATGGAGATGACCTCGGGCTGGAAGATGTTGATCAGATTGGTAATGCCACAGGCGAGATAGCTTACGTATTCCGCTACGACCTCGTTCGCAGCCTCGTCGCCCTTGCGCTGTGCGTCAAAGGCCGTGCGTCCCGTGACCTTGCCACGCTCCGCAACCATGTCGGCCATCAAGGTCTTGCGTCCTGCTTTTGCGCACTCCTCGAGCTTTTCATTAGTCATCTTGATCAGACCGGTTGCCGAGGAATAGGCCTCCCAGCAGCCTATGCGACCGCAGGTGCAGGGACGTCCGCCGGCCTCAATGACCATATGCCCAAGCTCGCCTGCGCCCTCGTTGAAGCCGGTGAGGAGCTTATTGTTCAGAATGATTCCACCGCCAACACCCGTTCCGAGGGTGACCATGATGGAGGAGGAGCTTCCCTTGCCGGCACCGGCAATCGCCTCTCCCCAAGCAGCCGCGTTTGCGTCGTTTGCGATGTGCATCGTGGGGATGTTCAGCTTCTCCTTGAGAAGGGGAAGAATCGGGAAGTTGAAAAATCCAAGGTTATATGCGGCGATGACCGTTCCCTTATTGTCATCCACCACGCCGGGGGATGCGATGCCGAGGGATTCGATCTCGGCCTCGGGGATGCCGGCCTTTTCGCACAGGCTCTTGCACAGGGTAGCCATATCTGCCACGATCTCCTCGCCGGGGCGTCCTGCCTTGGTAGGTGTGGAGTCCTGTGCCAGAATTTCATATTTCTCATTTACGATGCCGGCGGCAATATTGGTTCCGCCAAGGTCAATACCGATACGATACATAAGCGTTATCCTTTCTGTTGCGGCCGCGATGCTCGCGGCGGTTTTTCAATGATTATTATATATGATTTTTCCGGGTTCGTCAAGTCCTTTGGAAAAATTGGAGGTGTTTTTCGATACCTGAAATGCTCTCTTGTACTTCTTTATTCGCTCTCGAGGATGGCGCGTCCCAGGGAATGCGCATCCCGATAGCAGGCAGCAGCGCCGGCCTCCATCAGCTCTTGCTCGCTGCCGAAGCCCCAAAGAACGCCGTAGGTGTCAATCCCATTCGCACGGGCGCCCAGCACATCATTGTCGCGGTCGCCGATCATCAATATCTCGGAGGGGTCTGTGATCGCGAGTTGGTCCATTGCATAGCGGATCACCTCATGCTTTTCGTTGCGTGTTCCGTCGATCTCGGGGCCGGATACCATCACGAAGCTATCCAGCAGATCAAAGTGTGCAAGAATCGCGTTGGCAAAGACGTAAGGCTTGCAGGTGGCCAGCACGCATTGGATTCCCGCATCGTGCAGCGTGCGAAGAAGCTCCGGAATCCCCGGATAGACGGTGCATTCCAGCATGCCTCCGGCGCGATAGTATTCACGGTAGGCATCCACTGCGGCAAGGCTCTCCTCTCGGCTCATTCCGAAGAAGTGCGAGAAGCTCCAGACCAGTGGGGGGCCGATGAAGCCGAGCAGCTCGGAGGAGGGAGGAGGCTCGATTCCTCTTTTTTTCAGCGCGTATTGCACCGAATGGGTAATGCCGGGTGCGGAATCGGTCACGGTTCCGTCCAGATCAAAAAAGCAATAGCGATATTTCATATGATTCCTTTCAAAAGCGGAACTACAAATCCCTTTTCTAAAAATCCGCAAAATCTCTTGCAAGAGAGAGGGATCTATGCTATAATTATACAGGATACGAAGAAAAAAATCAATACCAAAAAAGGATTTTGATATGGACGTCAATTTTACAATACCCGTAAATGAAGCCTTTGAGGCCTCGGCCGCCGATCCAAGCTGCGGTTGCGCTCTCTGCGCGCTCTATCGGAAGCTGGAGGAGGACGAGCTGGATCTGATCCTCGGCGCTTCCATGATGGAGCCCGACATCCGCATTCGCACCAACGAGCAGGGCTTTTGCCGTACGCATTATGACATGATGTTCGTTCGCAAGAACCGGCTGGGGATGGCGTTGACGCTGGAAAGCCATCTGGATGAGCTGCGCCGCGAGATCCGCGACGGTGGTCTTGGCGGTGGGCAGGGGAACAAGCCCATCAAGCGCATTGCGGCTCTCGAGGACGGCTGCTACATCTGCGCGCGCATCTCCGGAAATTTTGAGAGCATGGTGGATACGGCCGTTTATCTTTGGCAAAACGACGAGGATTTTGCTCCCAAGCTCAAGGCGCAGCCCTATTTCTGTCTGCCTCATTACCGCAAGCTTCTCGAATACGGGCAAAAGCGGCTTGGGAAGAAGCGGCAGCCCGAATTCGCCTCTGCGTGTGCCAAGGTCGTGGAGAGCTACTTTGATACGCTGCGTGAGGACGTGAGCTGGTTCTGCAAGAAGTTTGACTATCGCTATGCCGATGAGCCATGGAAGAATTCCAAGGACGCCGTTGAGCGCGCCTTCAAGTTCCTGCGCTCGGATCTGCACAACAAATAATCTCGAACGGAAACGGAAGAAGAACAATGATCGATCTTTTGGAGCTGCACAAATTTTTCATTCTCAAGCATCTGCACCCGGGGGACGTGGCCGTGGACTTTACCATGGGGAACGGACACGATACCGCGTTTCTTTGCCGCACGGTAGGAGAGAACGGGCGCGTCTATGCCTTCGACATTCAGGAGCAGGCGGTGCGTTCCACGGCTGAAGCACTGGAAAAGGCGGGCGTGCCGAAAAACTATACGCTCATACATGATTCCCACCATCGGGTGAAAGACTACGTAAAGGAGCCCTTCAAGGCGGGCATGTTCAATCTCGGTTGGCTTCCCGGAGGGGACAAATCCATCACCACCCTTCGTGAAACGACGCTTCCCGCAATCGAGGCGGCGATCGAGCTGATGGACCGCGATGCCATCCTCAATATTGCGGTGTATCCGGGACATGAGGAAGGGGACGCCGAGGGGAAAATGATCTGTGAGTATCTCGGGAGCATCAGCCGATACAAGGTCTGTGCCACGAGGGTGAACATTCTCAATTCCCCCACCTCGCCGTATTTTATCATCGTTGAAACCAAGCCGTAAGGAAAGGAAATATACCCATTGCCTATGAGATTTCGCAAGCTCTTAACGCTGCTTTGCGTTCCGATTCTGCTCTCCTCCTGTATTCGCATCCCATCCGACCAGGGGACGGACACCGACGGAGGGGGAAGCGAAGGAAAGGATCCATTCGTGAGCTATTATGAGAATATGACCTATCATTATCAGACCAAGGTAGATGAGGAGGCGCTTTTGACCGGGTTGGATACGGCCTATCTTGTGCTTGCCAACAAGACCTCGCCCGTGGGGGAATCCTACACGCCCGAGGATCTGGTGCGCCTTGACAACGCCGTGGTCGTTCCTTGGCATCAGACGACGGGGCTGACCTTGGAGGCCTGTGCCGCCGCCGCGCTCTATGAGATGCTGGATGAGATGCGCGCGGAAGAGGTTACGGATATTTTTGTGACCAGCGCGTACCGATCCTATATCAAGCAGCAGCAGCTTTACTATCAATACCTGGACAACGAGCTTTCTACCATCTCCGAGGATGCCTATCGCTGCCTTGGTTACACCTATATCAAGGTCAATTATCTGGATCAGGGCAAGACGCAGCTTTCCCGCGCGGATGCGGAGAAGGTGGTGCTTTCCTACTCGGCCTATCCGGGAACGAGCGAGCATCAGACCGGCCTTTGCGTGGACTTTATCACGGAGGACATGGGCGGAAATCTGACCGAGGCCTTTGAGGATACGGCGGCCTTTGCATGGCTCTCCGAGAATGCCTATAAGTTCGGATTCATCCTGCGTTACCCGAAGGGGAAGGAGGATATCACAGGGTACACCTATGAGCCCTGGCATTATCGCTTCGTTGGCCGTGAGGCGGCAACGGATATCCACTTCTCGCGCCTGACCCTGGAGCAATATTTGGAGAACGGAACGTCCCATTAAAAGAGAGGCAAGCGCCAAAGCGCTTGCCTCTCTTTTAATGGGAAAATTTTTGATTCCAAAGCCGCCTCCAGCTTTCCCAAAAGCGCGAGCGGTCGAGCAGAAAATAGCAGACTGCCTTCTTCCAACGGGGGAAGGGAAGTAATACGTCGGGAAGCGAGGAGGAGCCTCCCTGCCTGCGGTCGCACAGACCGAATTCCCGTCGCTCGCGATCCCAGAAGTCCAATGCGGAGAAGGAGCGGCTTTCTCCGAGGTCGTCCTCAAAGAAAAGACTGCCGAAGAGTGCGCGATCGATCTCCTTGGGAGCGTGCAGAAAGGATTCGAAGGCGGCCGTCAGATCCGCGCGCCGATAGGGAAGCTGCTCCGTAAAGCCGGCAAAGGTTTCCATCATATCGCGTACAAAATCCAGAGCGGCGTTTTGCAGAGTCTCGGTGACAAGGACCGTGCGGGGGTCGGGATCGTATTCGCCCCATTGTGGTTGCAGAGTGTCCCCGATGCGCTCGTACCCGATCGTGGAGGGAGAAAGCTTCATAAAAACGTGCTCGCGGATCACACCGGTGATGGCAGGCTTGTAGTCGTAAAAGCAATGGCTTTGAAAGCCGTAACGGCGCTGGCGGTCAAAGAGGATCTGCCCGTTGGTGTGCAGATAAAGACTGCTGACGGGAAAATCCAAAAGAGAGGTGAGCGCGGCCTCGGCGCGTCCGCTGTATCCGATGTCGAAGAGCAGATCCTGCGGTCGGATCAAGGAGGAAAAGTAAGCCTTCAGATCGCGGCGGTGGAGAGCGATCCTTTCGAAATCGATCGAGGGCAAAAGAAGGAGGAGGGCACGATCGGCATCCTCACGCCTTCGAAAGCGCTTCTGATACACTCCGTCGGGGAGGAGCGCCGCAAGATCCTTGGCGTTTTCCCTGCGGTAAGGTGCAAAGAGCGCGTCAAGACGTTTTGGGGAGAAGCAAAGGGGATTCCATTTGTCCCAAAGGGAGAGCAGGTCTGCCGACGTGGCAATATCCGCAAGCGCGAGCGCCTTGCGCGAGAGGAATAGATAATGCTCGCACGGAAGGGAGGGGTCTTGCGCACGAAGGATGCGGTAGGCCTGCATGGGAAGAAAGCCGTCCCGCGCGACGAAATGGATCCGTTCCCCTCCGGATGCCTTTGCCCTTTTGGCGATCCACTCGGTAATGGCATAGAGGTACTGTCCCAGGGCAAAATAGCCGATGCGATAGGGATCTCCGCCAAAATCGGAGGGCTCTGCAAAAAGGGTGAAGGGATCGTCGTAGAGGCGGTTTGCGGCCAGTGCCATCGCGCATCGGTATCCGAGGAATTGCGATTCGGCATTTTTTCCGTCCCGCTCCTTGCCGTTCCGTGCCGTCAGAGAGGCGTAGCCCTCGCCCGTATAGGAGCCCGGATTCCAGTTGCGAAGCAGGTCTGAGGTCTTGGGAAAATGCGCGGATCTCCAGCCTGCGCGAGCGGGGGCAAGCACGTCGCTTTCCCAGTTGTCGCCAATATGCAGAATGCGATTTGCCGAAACACCAAGCGTCCTTTGCACGTAGGGAAACATTCCGCCACCGGCCTTGGAAAGGCGAAGCTCGGAGGAGAGATAGAGGCCGTCCGTGGGGTAGCCGTGCTTTTTGAGAATGGCGAGAATGAGATTTTTGGGAAGGTAGATGTCCGAGCAGAGGATCACGCGCTTTCCGAGCTCACGCGCCAGCTCCAGAAGCGCGCGTCCCGATTGACGGGGGCGGCTAAAGTGAAGCTCCAGCTCCTTCTCCCTCTCTTGCAGGCGGGAAAGAATCTCTTTTGGGATGCGGTAATCTCGCTCGATCTGCCCGTAGATCTCGTCCAGCGTGATCTCCTCAAATCCGACACTCCCGTGTGACAGAATGTGTTCTCGGCAGGCGCGCTCCGCAAGCACGCGGAGTGTGGAAAAGCGAACGAAGGCGTGCGTGTCGCAAAGCTCGTTGAAGAGATCGTCCAGAAGAAGAAAGAGATCCTCCGGAGTGAGGAAGGGACGGAGCAGGAGCGTGTCGAACAGATCAAAGCTGACCACGGAGATCTCCTCGTCACAGATCATGTCCTTAATGCTTTCCATGCGGTGGATCGCTTTCTCGCAGCGGGCAGAGGCATAAAAGAAGCTGTGCACGCTTCGCAGCGTACTGACGTCTGTTCCGTCCGCCAAAGAGAGCATGCGGCAGACCTCGGCACCATCGCGCCGGGGGTGATGTCCTCTGCATTCCGAGAGCATTTTGAAATACATCTCGCCGTAATATTGCCGCCACGCCAGGGCATGCGAAAAGCAGTCGGCGGGAGCATTTTGTGAGCGTATTTCCTCCAAAAGGAAGGAGAATGCCGCGGCCGCCTGCTCCAGATTTTGCAGGATGCGCCTGCGATCCCGACGCACGGCAGTGCTTTGTCCTATATTGGCACGGTTGTAGAAATAGTAGGCTCCCTCCGTGACGCTGCGCACGCGCTTGGCGCGGCTCCACAGGGCGCAGGAGAAGGCGATGTCCTCACACATGACCATGTGCGGATGCTGCTCGGAGAAGGCCTGCAGGGAAGGCAGTGCGGCGGTCCAAAGCTCCTTTGCATAGAGCTTGTTCCAGACCACGTGCCAGGAGTAGCAGCTTCCCTCCTGACCGAGGAAGGCACGCAGGACCTCCTCTCCGTCCAAGGAGAGCGGCTGGCGCAGAGGGTCCAAGGGAAAGTATTCCAGCCGATCCTCGCCGTAGGCGCAGACGAACTGTCCTACGGTGATGTCGCTCGCAAGAGCCGTTGCAGTCTTGTAGAGTAACCGAAACCAATCGATGGAAACGGCGTCGTCCGCATCCACAAATGCAATATGCGTTCCCCGTGCGGCCAGAACCCCCGTGATCCTTGCTTGAAAAAGGCCCTTATTCTCTCCATGGGAAAGCAGGCGGATCCGTGGATCCTGCCTGGCAAGATCCCGGACGATCTCTGCGGAGCGGTCGGTGCTTCCGTCATCTACTGCCAGGATCTCCAGCTCGCGCATCGTTTGCCGCTGGATGCTTTGGATCGCATGGGAGAGATACTGCGCGGCATTATAAAAGGGGAGGATCACTGAGATGCGGGGGGCGATTTCCCGCTCTCTCGGTGTTTTTTGCGTCTTTTCGTTTCGGCAATTCATGGGCGTTTTCCTTTGACGTAGGCATCACAGACCGGTTTTGTTTTGTTGATGCAGACCACGCGCCCGTCCTTCAGCCAGAGAACGCGGTCGCAGAGGCGTTGGATCTGCTCCAAATTGTGGGATACCAAGAGAACGGTCGTTCCACGGTGCATCAGCTCGAGCATACGGGCATAGCTTTTTTCTTGAAAGGGAACGTCGCCGACGGCAAGGATCTCGTCCACAATCAGAACGTCCGGCTCGACCACGGAGGCGATCGAGAAGGCTAAGCGCATGACCATTCCCGAGGAATAGTTGCGCACGGGGACGTCCAAAAAGGCCTCCAGCTCGGAGAAGGCGACGATCTCTCGGAATTTCTCTTGCAGAAATTTCTCGGAGTACCCAAGGATCGCTCCATTGAGGAAGATGTTTTCCCGTCCGGTCAGATCGTAGTCAAAGCCGCTTCCAAGCTCCAGCATGGGGACCACGTTTCCGCGGATGCGGACCGACCCGGAGGTGGGCTTGAGGATCCCTGCGATTACCTTGAGAAGGGTGCTTTTTCCGGCTCCGTTATCGCCAAGGATTCCAAGCACCTCTCCGCGTCCTACGTGGAAGGATACGTCGTGTAATGCATAGAAGAAATCATAACGCAGCTTGCCGTGCAGGAGCGCTACGAGGTATTCCTTCATGCTTTGGATCTTATCGTGCGGCATGCGGTAGCAGATGTCAACCTGGCTTACGGTGATCACGGGGCTCTCCTTTCCGATGGGTTCAGATATAGAGAATAAAGCGGTCCTGCTTTCCCCGAAAGATCCAAAGGCCGAGCAGAAGCGGTACGGTGCATAGCAAAAGGCAGTAGAGATAGGCACGGGGCGGGGGAGATATGCCGGACATGAGCAATGTGCGTACAAAACGCAGGATATGGTAGAGCGGATTGAGCTTATAGACACCAAGGAAGGCCTGTGGGATGATCGTTTCGGGATAAAAGATGGGAGTCAGGTACATCCAAAGCATCGAAAGCACGCCCCATAGGAATTGCGTGTCACGAAAGAAGACCATCAGGGTAGCCAAAAGCAGCCCGATTCCGTAGCTGAACAGAAAGAGCATCAAAAGCGCAAAGGGAAGGAGAAGGATCGCCGGGGTAATGGGGGTGCGCGTCAGCAGCATCATCAGAAGGAGCGGAAGGAGCGAGAGCAGCAGGTTGATGGAGGAGGACAGCGCACGGGAGAAGGGGTAGATATATTTTGGCAGATAGACCTTATGGATCAAGGGGGCGTTTGCAACGATGCTGGATAGGCATAGCCCTGCGGTTTCCGCAAAGAAATTGTAGCAGATGATGCCGGAAAGCAGATAGATGATGAAATTCGGAATGTCGGATCGAAAAAGGGTCGAAAAGACGATATATTGGATCGTCATGGTCAAAAGCGGATTCAGAAAGCTCCAAAGCACGCCCAGGACCGATCTCTTGTATTTGGTTTTGAAGTCCCGCATCACCAGCTGCTTGATCAGAAAGCGATATTTTGTCAGAAATGCAGGGAGATGGATCTGTGCGCGTTCCGTGTTCATCGTTCCCCCCGCTTTCCGAAAAGCGCGCTCTCTTGCAAAAGCCCAATTTCCGAGAGGTATCGGGCGAGCGCGTCCCTCCAATGCGGAAGACGGGCCAGCCCCGCATCCTCCAGATCTTGCTTGCTCATGCGGGAGTTGAGGGGGCGCTTGGCGGGGGACGGATAGTCTGCCGTCCAAACCGGACGGATTTCGGCATCCAAGCCTGCTTGCCGAAGGATTTCCCGTGCAAATTCCGCGCGCGAGCAGATGCCCTCGTTCGTTGCGTGGTAAATGCCGTAGCGGTCGGTACGGATCATTTGTGCGATCAGTCGGGACAGATCGCGCGTATAGGTGGGGGAGCCGATCTGATCACGGACAACCGGGATTTCTCTTTTTTTGCGCGCCAGCTCGATCATTGTGCTTACAAAATTCCTTCCGTGCCTTCCAAATACCCAGGAGGTGCGTACAACGAAGGCACGGGAGCAAAGGGAGAGCGTGGCCTCCTCCCCTTGGTATTTCGTTTCCCCGTACACCGAAAGCGGCCGGGGGCGATCCTGTGTCGTGTAGAAGTCCTCCCCTATCCCTGCAAAAACATAATCGGTGGAAAGGTAGAGAAGCTTTGCGCCACAGTCCTGTGCTGCCTTGGCGAGATAGGCGCTGCCGTCCCGATTGACACGGCGGCAGAGCAGGGGATTCTGCTCTGCACCGTCTACGTCAGTAAAGGCGGCGCAGTGAATCACGGCATCCGGATGCGATGCGTCAAGGAAGCGCTCCGTGGCGACGCGGTCGGTAAGATCAAAATCGGAGCGATCCACACCAAGCGTTTCGTGTCCTTCCTCCCGCAGGATGCTGCAAAGATCGTAGCCAAGTTGCCCCTGTGCGCCCGTTACCAAAATATGCAAGTGAATTCCTCCTTTTCAAGATCCTTACAGGATCCCTTTTTCGATCGCACGCAGGAGCATCCGAAAGAGGGGGGACGGAAGCCGAAGAGCGATCAATTCGAAGTAACTGGTGGCGCGGTTCAAGCGCCGCAAGAAAAAGAGCCTTCGCATCCCATGCGTTTGCCGATTGGCGTTGGCAGCTCTTGCCTCCCCCCACAGAAGGGCCTCACGCAGTGCGCGGGAATCGGTATAGCGGCCAAAGGCTTGGACGCGATGCAGAAATTCAGGGATCCTTTTCCGAATATAATCTTCCTT
>JAFOGE010000014.1 GCA_017386965.1 Clostridia bacterium | reverse complement strand
GGTGAAATTAAGAAAATTGTTGATGATAAGTCCAAATTTACAGATTGGGCAAAGAGGGACGACATTAAGGCTGAACTCAAAATGGACTTAATCCTTATCCAGGGACCGTACGTGCTTTCGAGCATGGCGGGAAAGAAGAACCAAAGGACGGCAACGACAAGGAGCAAGCCTGCGTGAAAGACGGCGATCTTGAGGATGCGGCAGAGAATTCCGCCGCGCGACTCCAGTTTCGCCTTCAGGATCGGGTAATACCCGAGAAAGAGGGCGTAGAAGATGGCGGGCGTTTTGATCGGAAGGAGCAGGAGCGAGAGGCAGGAGGTGCCAAGCCAAAGCATCCAGGGGTAATGACCGCCAAGCTCGATGACGGCGTAGATGCAGAGCAGGGAGGCAAGGGCGGCGGTGGAGAGGTCCAGAACCTCGACCACGGAGCCAAGAAGCATCAGAACCACGCCGAGCGCGCAGAGCATTGCGCAAAGGGTGAGGTCCTTTGTGCGCTTTCGGATACGGTCTTGCATAGAAAGACCTCCTTTCCCAAAAAATCGATGTGTGGGATCAGCAGCAGGGGATCAGATCGCCGCCCATGCATTCGCAGCAGCAATCGGCAAAGAGAAGGGTGGTGCAGCCGTCGCAGCAGGAATCCGAGGAGGACGTGGTGCGGTAGCCTCTGCCGTAGGTGGAGGCCTGCGCACGCAGACGGTCGCGCGCGTCGCTGTATTCTACGTTGGAGGGCTCCATTTCGCAGGCGCGGTCCATCATCTTTTGCGCATCGAGAAAATATCCCTTCTTGAAAAGCACGCAGCCGTAGAGGAAATGCCATTCGGCCGTCTGTCGGCTTGCGGGCATGGAGCGCAGGCGCCCCTCGGCGTCCGCAATGCGATTTTCGTTGATCAAGCGGCGGATCGTGGCAAAATCGGCATCCGTGCTTCCGTGTGCGTTCGGGTTTCCGCGATATCCGCTTCCCGCGGTGCTTCCCGAGGAGGAGCCTCCCGCGCGCATTTTCTGGATTTCCTCGTATGCCGCGTTGATCTCCTTCATCTTCTCGTTTGCAAGATCGGCCAGATCACTGTCACGGTATTTGTCCGGATGGTACTTGCGGACCAGAGCGCGGTAGGCTTGCTTAATATCGTCGTCTGTGGCGTTGGGATTTACGCCCAATACCTCGTAAGGATTTTTCATGTATGATCGTTCCCTTTCGGATGTTTTGTGTGATCGGATGGATGGGTGAGGCGTTCCCCCGTTTGGGGAAGCCCAAGGTAGAGAATGTTAGCCAGGATCTCCCGTAGTTCGGGGGTGGGGTAGGAATCCATGAGCAAAAAGGCTCGTTCAGCCTCACACAGCAGAGCGGTCAGCGCAAGGCGCAGATCCTCCCAATCGGCCGGTGTCGGCTCCTCTCCGAACAAGCGGAGATAGGGATTGAAGCGTCCCTTTTTGCGATCCTCCCAAAAGTCGTCTGCGGCGTCGGCAAGATAGATCCATCGGCCGATGGCGCGTCCCATGGTTGCGGCAATGCGGGCGTTCGGTCCGGAGAGGCCCTCGGAGAAGACGGCCTCCATCAGACCCCCGAAGATTGCTGCCGGCTCGTCGGCGCTTTTTGCGTTGGTGCTGTTCTTTTCATAGTCTGAGAGCATTTGCAGGCTTCTCATGATGCTTTGAGAAAGCATGGGATAGCGTTTTTCTGCACGACGGTAGGCCGAGTGAAGGAAGGGGCGGGCAAGGAGCGCGCGTATTCTTTTGAGTCCCCGCTCGTCCCGCAGGTCGTCCAAGAGCTTGTGATAGACCAGAAGGGCAGAGGCGTCCGCGCAGTAGGCAAGCGTTGGAGAACGCATGGCCGTGGGGCGCGGATGGAAGGGATGCATCACGCAACGCTTGCGCTCGATCTGCGGCTTCTCTCCAAGAAGGGAAATGCGCAGAGCGGCCAGGAAGACGAAATCATAGCTGAGCGTCATGCGTGAGCATTGGCCGGTGCATTTTCCCATGTGCTTACAAAGACCGCAATAGAGTGCGCGGTAGGTTTCGTATTCCCGTACGCGAAGCTCTCCCTGTGCCGTTCGGATATATCCGAGCATCAAGATCCCTCCTTTCGGTCAAATCCAGAGCCAAAAAAAGCATACTGCACTTATCATATCCTATTTTTGTGTGAATTGCAAGAACTTTTTGTGTGTTTTTTGGAAAATTACATCCCGTGAGGCTCTTTTTTCTTTCTGCGTGCGCAAGGAAAGGCGCTATTTTGCAGAGATTCGAAAAAAGAGTTGACTTTTGTAGAAAAATGTGATACAATACAAGGGTCTGAGGATGGATGCGGTTTGCTTGCCTGCAAAGGTATCGGCATGCGCCGTATCCCGAAGAAAATGAAAAACGCCGGGAAGCCTCATCTTGACGCGCTTCTGCGGCAGAATGGAGTATCTTTTATGGAACAGATTGAAGAAAAGGGCCTCGAAATCTCTCTCGTAGATTTTATTCGAGTGTTGAAGAAGCAGTTTGTGAAGATTCTGATCGTTGCACTGGTGGCAGCCATTGCCATCGTACCGGTTTCGATCTTTACCTTCGCCTACGGTACAACGATGACCTACCACCTCTCTCCCGCCGACGGTTCGGATGACCTGTTGTTCTACCTCTCGTCCGAGTCCTTTGCAGAAACGCTTCTGTTGGAGGAGAACGGCCTTCCCCCCGTTGAGGAGTGCAACGCTGCCGATTACGCTGCCGCCGTTGAGGCGATCCGCGTGTTCGAGGAGAAGCGCAAGGCCAAGGCTGATATCGCAGAGGAAATCGAAAGACGTCCCAGCGAGTTCGCAAAGATCCAGGAGGAATACAACCGCCTGGTGAACGATTACAACAACGTATATAATCTTTTGAGCATCTACCTGGATACCTATTCCGACACCTTCGCGGGCAGTCCGGAGTACAAGGCGATGATCCAGTCGCTCGAAACCGAGCTCGCAGCAACGAAGGCCGCAAAGGAAGACTACGCAAAGAACGTTTACTATCCCGAGATCGACGTGCGGACCGAGATGGATCTGCAGCTTTCGAGAGCATCCGTGGATCTGAAGTATGCGAGAATCGACGCCGAGGAGGCGATCGAAAAGGTCGTTGCTCCTTGGAGAGCAGAGCATCGTGAGGAGATCTCCAAGATCGCCTCCAGTGTTACCTTTGAGTATTCCAGCCTTGACGAGAACAAGGAAGAAATCAAGGAAGAGGACAAGAAGTACAACTACACCTACATCAAGGTGCAGATCAATGCAGGTAACGACGAGGAGTATTCGCAGAGCGTTGCCGATGCGCTGGCTGAGCGCTTCTCCTCCTACGTTGAGAAGCACGTCGAGAAGAAGACCGGCACGACGAGAGTGGAGTGCAAGCTGCTGACCACTGTTAACACGGTCAAGCTGATCGGAACGAGCAGCCCGCTGGTTAAGATCGCAACCAATGCAGCGGTCGCCTTCGTGGTTGCCGCCGTGGCGATGTATGCCGTATTCTTCGTGATCGAGATCGCAAAGATGAGCATGGCAGAGCAGAAAGAAACCAAGGAAAAAGAGGTCAAGGTCAAGAAGGATTGATTCCGATCCCGATGATCCGCTTTTCGGGGGGCGGCAAATGCGCAAACGCATTTGCCGACCCCCTCTGTTTTTTTTGCAGAATATCCTTGGAATGCTATGCGGAAAAAACAGAATTCTATGCGCGAAAACTTGACTTTTTTCAAAGGATGATGTATAATAAAGAGAAGATGCAAAAAAATGAGAGAGGAGGGCGCGAGTCGTGAAGGGACGTATTGGATTCTTTTCGGAAACGGAAGGAACGGAAGCCTATCTTGCTCGTGTTCGCGCGGAAAACGAACGCTTCCGTGCGGAGAGCGGACGACATCGGCGCGTCTTTGTCCTGACCTTTGGATGTCAGCAGAATGAGGCGGATAGCGAAAAGCTTGCAGGCCTTGCGCTTTCCATGGGATACGAATGGACGGATCTGGCGGATGAGGCCGATCTGATCCTGGTCAATACCTGTGCCATTCGCGAGCATGCGGAGCAGAAGGCACTTTCCATCATTGGGCAATACAAGCACCTCAAAGTCAAGAATCCCGATCTCGTGATCGGTGTTTGCGGATGCATGGTCACACAGGAGCATCGGAGCGAGGAGCTGAAAAGACGGTATCCATACGTCGATTTTACTTTGGGAACCGCCTCCTTGCACCGTCTTCCCATGATCCTTTGCAAGCGTTGGGAAACGCAAAAGCGCGTCTTTGACCGTCAGGATATTTCTGCTCCCATGGAGGAGGGGATCCCCACGCACCGCGTCAGCGGATATCGGGCATGGGTATCGATTATGTACGGATGCAACAATTTCTGCTCCTACTGCATCGTTCCCTACGTCAGAGGACGCGAGCGCAGCCGTGCCCCCGAGGCGATCCTGGAGGAGGTACGGGAGCTTGTGGAGAAGGGATACCGAGATATCACACTCCTTGGTCAGAATGTGAACTCCTATGGGAAGGACCGAGGAGATGGTTACGACTTTGCGGACCTTTTGCGCGAGCTGGACGGCATCGAGGGGGATTTCTGGCTTCGCTTTATGACCAGCCACCCCAAGGACGCCAGCCGCAAGCTGATCGATGTGATGGCTGAGTCGCGCCACGTGGCGCATCAGTTCCATTTGCCCTTGCAATCGGGAAGCGACCGGATTCTCAAGGCCATGAACCGCCACTACGATACCGAGCGTTATCTTTCCATCGTGGACTACCTGCGCGAGCGCATTCCCGACGTGACCATCACCTCGGACATCATC